>JAOUFX010000746.1 GCA_029857975.1 Deltaproteobacteria bacterium
AGTTCAGGAAGTACTCTGCGTTTTTCCGGGAAAAATTCGCATTCCTTCCGAATTTAACGCTAACACCTACTTATCTACAGCCGAGGCATGTTTTAATAGTCGAAAATTCCCGGTAGAAATCATCAGGTCGACTCAACCCTCAGCTGATTCCCTACCTTGGAGATCTAACCCGATGTTGCTAAAATGATTTTCCAGGGTCGGCCGGTGCGAGAGTTGATCTACTGTTCAGTTATGGGTCCACACCGCCGGCGCCCGAATGAAGGCATGATTTGCCTCTTTCTAGTTGCTGGTAGCCTCTGGTGTCTAGACATCCGCTAGCGGTTGTCATCACTCTGGCCCGAATGGCAACCTTGCCCTTTTTAGATAATCGTTGCTTCCTATCTCTTTTTCAGCGCTCGTATTACAGTTATAGGAATTTTCGCTTCACGGCGAAGTACCTTATCGGTGATACTGCCGTAAGCCCACCGGCTCAGCCCTGATCGTCCATGAGTTGACATGGCAATCAAATTAGCATTGATCTTTTCGGCGGCTTTAACAATCTCCTCAGAAGCATCACCAACAGCTACTTCTACCGTAACTGTAACCCCTTTGCTTTTCAGGGCTTCACCGGTTCTAGTTAGATAGTCGAGAGCGTTCTTTTTGTTTTCCTCCGTCTGTTTCTCAGTGTAGACAATATTAGGGACCTCGGCCCCGACCATTTTTTGAGGCATCACCGGAGACAGTACTTGTAGCAGAATAACTTCTGTCTGTACCCCCGGTGATAGCTTGGACACCAAATCCTCGACATAGGGCAAAGCGGATTCACCCACTAAGGAACCATCCAATGGAACAAGAATTTTCTCCTTCATTTCCTCCTCCTTCTCTCCAGCGTTATTCTTAGAGTGATAAGAAAGTGATAGAGTGATAGTGAATCGAGTAGACCGGTTTCTCCCGATACTATAGGTTGATGTTTGTTTTCTCCGTTAACCGGCTGGTTTCCCGTCGGTGCGACAACATTTCAACCCTGACTCCGCTGATCCGCTTCTCAACCAGATGGATTCTGCCGACTTTACCCGGTGCACTAAGAACTTCCTTTGTGATGAATTGAATGTATTAAGACTGAACTCGTTTGTCAAGAGCAAGAATACTACCGATAATTACTGATTCAAATCAAGCATGCATGGCTAAAAAGATTGGTCGAAGAGTTCAGGAAGTACTCCACATTCAAGCTATCGTGCCACTTAGGAAACCTGCCAAACCGCCAGCATTTTTTCAATGAATGTTTTGCATTACGATAATTGGGCAATTACGGAGCTTTCGGTGACCAGAACGGACGCATTTTCATGATCTCCCCCCAGGCAGCGTTGCGAGCGACTCGATACTCCTTAATGTGGGAAACATAATCGGGGTCCAACCGCCTGGTAAAAGTATCAACCGAAAAAAGTTTAGCCAAAACAGACAATTCAACGATCCCATCTTCAGTACCCGATTTGAAACCGGTCATATTCCGAACGTGCTCTTCCGACCGGAAGAGGTTCATGGTACTTCAGTTATAGGGCCAGTCATTGGCCCATTCCCGAACAGGTATAGAAGTGTACCCCACCAGACCTTCAGGTTCAGCACTCTTGATCAGACCATCTTTCATCTCCACCCGGATTGGTAATCCGCAATCAAGACACGGAGCATCGATCCGTACTGTTTTCCCTTTGAAGAGCCAGCTGACCGCCAGCGACTCAAACCCTCATTGACCAAACCACTTCTGTTGCCCTTCGATTGTAATCCTGTACTGGGTGGGAAGATTGCTGAAAGGAGAAAAGGAGGCGATGTAGTCTGTATTCGGAAATACCCAAGCAGCCGTTCCTATTCCAAAGAGAGCATGGAGGGCCTTACGACCTTCTTCCACCGAAACCCCCAAATCAGCGGCAATTTCGGTATAGAAAGGCGCTTGGCCAGTCTCCACCAGGCGTTTTAGCATGAAAGAATAGGTCCTTTCCAACTGGCTTAATTCACTCATTTGCACCTACCTCCTTTTTGTTTTACGGATGAAATATGGAAGCAGAAAAGGCCCCAAAGGGAGACTCTAAATCTCCTTGGAGCCTTCATATTGGGTCCTTCCGGAAAATCCATTTCATAAATCCTTCACGTTTGTGGAACACGAGGCGCAGGATGATCTGAGGCATAAATTCGGGATCGACGCCGAAGGAATATTCCAGGCCGCAGAAGCCGTTCTTTAGCAGGAGAGATGGCCTGCTTCCAACCCCCTATCAAAGGGTATCCCTTCTTGGCCTTTATCTTTACCCAAAAGCAGGCGGAGGAAATTGTCGTAACCCTGGGGAGGAATAAGCTAATCCCCCCCGTCTGGGCATTCTTATCGCTTTACCGCGTAACGGTAAGTAAGAACATCCATAAATTCTTGTAAGTCCTTGTATTGCTCCAAATTCAGAATGATATTGGCAGTCCACTCCAGTTGCTTTTCGGTAAGTAAACCTTTGGCATATTTTTTATATAATTCCACTACTGTCCGGTTAATTTTTTAAAAACTTGAAATATATTAATAAAACCGTTGTGTTTGGGCAAAAATGTCTTTTTTTGACTTCATTTTAAG
>JAOUFX010000745.1 GCA_029857975.1 Deltaproteobacteria bacterium
CGGTGCCAATCCTGGGTGAAGATCACGGGTACTTTCATCTTTCTGGCATTGGATACGAGGCTACGGATCTTGGGAATCGTTGGGCGCGATTCCTGAACGAAAAGCTTTCCTGCGGGGCTGGCAAAGTCCACCTGCATATCCACAACAATCAAGGCGGTATAACGGGGATGGAGAATGACGGAAGGAGCAATTTTATACTCAGGAATCGATATTTCCATTTTGAACTCCTTTGGCTGTTAGCCACAGAGGGCACAGCGCGGCATAGCCGCAGCCAATAATTTATTGGACGCAGATTAACGCAGATAAACACAGATAAAATTAAAATATGCTAAATAAAATTTTCAGAAATTGAACGTTAGTAGTACAGAGAATAATTTCATAGTAAAAAAACAAAATAAGCTCATTGTATAGGAAATTCCTTTTGGGACACGGATGTTCACGGAAAGTCGCTTAATGCTTAGCGCTATGCGCATAGCGTCTTTTTTGTTTCTGCGGTTATCTGCGCAAATCTGCGTCCTATTAAATTTAATCTTTTCTATGTACCCTCTGTGCCGAATCGTCTTTTTTTAGGTATTATTTTTTCATTTTCTTTGGGTTCTGGAGGCAGATATCCGCTTATACGCTTTCTGGATTAATTTGGGAATCTCGTTTTCGCAAGGGACTTTGGTCTGGCATAGGCCGCACCCGGTAATTTTAACGCCGTACTCAGCTCTTTTGGACGGGCCGATGGTGTTATAGCTGTATTCATAACATTTATCTTTGTCATGCCCCTTGGCAGTGATGGCTCCAGCCGGGCAGCGAGCCGCGCAGACCTTGCAGGATCGATTGAAAAAGTAGAGACAGTTGGCCTGGTGGTAAGGATATTTTTTAGCCGAAGGTTTGAGCGGCAGATTGGTAACTACACTTCCCACCCGCATGGCTTTCCCCTTGGGAGTGATCATTCCGTCGCTCAGCCCAAAAGTACCAAGCCCGCAAACATAGGCAGCATGGCGCTCGGACCAGCTGGAAGCAAAGCCTACGCGGGGAGATCGAACCCTCTTCCAGTAAGGGGAATTCATAGGGGCCACAGCCTGGTAGCCCTTCTTTTTCAGGATCTCCACCAAATAATCCCTCAATTTTACATTAAACTGTTCACCGAAGTCCCGGGCGTGGGCCCAGAGGCGGGAGGGATACTTGGTTTCCAGACGGTTGCTCTTACGAATCCCTTCCGATGCCGGAAGGATCCAAGAGATCACCGAGAGCTCTTGCGGAAGTTTTCGTTTTCCAAACGACAGGGTAAAAATTTCCGCTGGAGTAAAGTGGAATTTTCCGATGATCTTCTTGTATTGTTTAAAGAGAGGGTCGTTTCCGGAGGCAAAACCCACCAAAGGCTTATCCCAGAATTTTCCCCTGCCGACCTTGCGGCGGTTAGCCGGATTTTCTTTGACGAATTTTTCGATGACTCCGGCGATAAATCTTTCGGGGTTTTGGGCCAAGGTAATGCTCTGCTTAGATTTCATAGTACTCCCCCTGTAGTTGAGATAAAAAATTTTTACCACGAATTTTTTTCTGGAGCAAGGATTATTAAAATCGTCAAGCTTGACTTTCGGTTCCCGATTGGATAGAAAGGAATTGTAACATTATAAAAGTAATAATCCGTTGTTATCTGCGCAAATCTGCGTCCTATTAAATTTAAAGGGGCAGGTATGGTTACTGAAAAATCATCGGCAATCCCTCCCTTTATCGTCATGGAGGTTATGGAAGCAGCAGCCGCCATGGAACGGCAAGGGGAGAACATCATCCACCTCGAGGTCGGAGAACCTGACTTCGACACACCGGAATGTATTAAGGAAGCGGCCATCCGAGCCATTCGCGACGGCAAGACCCATTACACCCATAGCCTGGGGTTGGTGGAGCTCAGGGAGGCCATCGCCGAGCATTATCACCAACAATACGGGGTGGAGGTCAACCCCGATCAAATTCTGGTAACCTCCGGAACATCGCCAGCCATGCTCCTCCTTTTTATGAGCCTGCTGGAACCCGGGGATGAAGTCATTCTTCCCAATCCTTACTATGCCTGTTACCCGAATTTCGTACGCATGGTGGAAGGAAAACCCGTATTCGTAAAAGTATTTGAAGAGGAGGGATTTCAATACCGGCCGGAAGAAATCAAACCCCTTATCGGGCCGCGGACCAAAGCGGTCATGGTCAATTCTCCGGCAAATCCCACCGGGAATCTGATGCCACCGGGGCGAATGAAGGCCATTGTCGACTTCGGAAAAACAATCGTATCCGATGAAATTTACCATGGTTTGGTTTATGAAGGGAAGGAGCATTCCATCCTGGAGTTCACCCGGAACGCTTTGGTGATCAACGGATTCTCCAAGCTTTATGCCATGACGGGCTGGCGTTTGGGGTACCTGCTCGTGCCGCCGGAATTTATCCGGGCCCTGCAGAAGATGCACCAGAATTTTTTCATCTCGGCCAATGCTTTCGTGCAGTGGGCCGGGATCGCCGCCCTGAAGGAGGCGGATGCGGATGTGGCCCGCATGAGGAATATTTACAACACCCGTCGCAAATTTCTCATCCAAAAGCTGCGCGAGTT
>JAOUFX010000042.1 GCA_029857975.1 Deltaproteobacteria bacterium
CTCCAGCAGGCTGAGCCGGTCCAAAAAATTTCTGTAGGGGGTACGATGAATGGGTGTCTGGCCAAATTTATCCGTTACCGAGGCAAAGAGTCCCATGCTGGCGGCGCCCCTCATTTGGGAATCAACGCCCTGAACGCAGCCCTGCTGGGGATGATGGGAATTCACGCCCAGCGGGAGACGTTCCGGGATGAGGACTGCGTCCGGGTTCATCCCATTATTACCCGGGGAGGGGATTTGGTCAACGTAGTCCCGGCTGACGTTCGCCTGGAGACCTTTGTGCGGGGCCGCAGCGTGGAAGCAATGCAGGATGCCAACAAAAAAGTCAATCGGGCCCTCAAGGCTGGAGCTTTGGCCATCGGAGCGGAAGTGGAAATCACCGATCTTCCCGGCTATCTGCCATGCCTGAAAAATGACCGCTTGGATCAGCTCTTCGCCGCCAACGCGGCAGCCCTTTTGGGAACGGAGGCAATTGGCCAGACGGGACACCTGACCGCTTCCTCGGATCTCGGAGACATATCCCACCTTATGCCCACCCTCCAACCGTTTATCAAAGCTGGAAGAGGGAATCTTCATACGGAAGAGTTCGTGGTGAACGACCCGCAACTGGCTTACGTGGAATCGGCCAAAGGTTTGGCCTTGACTGTGGTCGACCTGCTTTGGCAAGGGGCCGGTGAAGGCTTGGTCATCAAAGAGAATTATCAGGCGAAATATTCTAAAGAAGAATATTTGCAATTATGGCAGCGTCTCTGCCAGGGGGGGTGAAAAGTCTTAATCCACCTCAACGATGGCTTTGATCTCTTTTTTACTCAGCAACACAAAATTCGATATTAAATTGAGCCAACCGTCCGGAACCGTGACATCCTGAATGGCCAGATAGGATCGCTCATCATTCAGCAAGTCTGATAATCTGGCCCGAGGACTCGGAATCGTTACTGTACCCTCGATGACCCTCGGTGGCTCCAAGGAGAGAAATAACCTTACCTTCTTGGTAATTCTCCCATATCCTTTCCCCTTTTTTTCCATTTTATAATCTCCCTTTTTGATCTATAAACCTTTTTTCATCTGCAGATCTATTTTTTTTCTTGCTAATCCGAATCGTTATGGCGTCGGTCGTAATCATTATCGTGCCGTCATCAAACTCAATTTCCCAATAAGGCATTTCTTGGCTGGGGAGTTTGACGGCACGGACTCCGAAAAATTTGACGTCATATTCTTTCCCCCGGATGGAAAATTCAACAAAGTCAACCTGATCGGCGCGCAAATGCTGCATCTTGCATTCTCCTTTCCTTCATCATTTTCATTTTTCCCCTTGGCCGCTTAATAAAAAAGCCTCAAAAGAGAAAATTTACCTCCTGAGGCTTGTTCTCAGAACCTTCTGAGTTTTTTTTCCATCGTTCACTCCAGAAGGTCAAATTGTTTTGCGTTTCTGATGCGGGGATAGAAATTTTTTATAATACCTAAAAAAGGAGATTTACCACAGAGGGCACAGAGGAAAGTTAATATAAATCAAGGAAATAAACTCCTTTTCGTTATTTAACTCTGTGCACTCGTTAAGTGCAAACAATGAAACATTTTATCTGAAGAATTGATTATATGAGAACACAGAGAAAAGATTGAGCCTATTCTGTTTTTTTAACTATGAAATGATTCTCCGTGTTCTCTGTGGTTTAAAAGAATCGCTCAATTTGGGTAATCGTAATCGGAAAATATCAAAGTCCAGGTCCTTTGTCAAGCGAATTAGGGTGGCCTTAAATTATAGTAAAAATCAATGGACGTGAGAGCGGGTATTCGTCTTAGGCCCACATTCCCGCTCCATATTGCAATAAAAACCTTCCTGGCAATTTTCGCATTCGAATTGAATGGTCGTATGGTGAATTCGAAATTTTTCTCTCAGGAGGCGGTTAACTTCCTGAAGGATCTGCCCGGTGCGGCTCATCTGGATGTCGCCCACCAGGACATGAGCGCTCAGGGCATGAATACCCGAAGTAATGGTCCATAGATGCACATGATGCAAATCTTTCACTGCGGGGATCGACTTAAGCGCTCTTTGGACTTCCTCAAGGTCGACTTCTTTGGGCACGGCCTCCAGCAGGATGTTGACCGAATCTTTCACCAGTACAAAAGCTCCTCGTAAAATCACCAGGCAGATCCCCACGCTGATGATGGGGTCTACAACGTACCAGCCAGTAAAAAAGATGACCAGCCCTCCGGTAATGACTCCCAGAGAGGACAGGGTATCTCCCCATATATGCAGGTAAGCACCCCGGATGTTCAGGCTCTCTTTACCCGCCCGCATCATCGCCCAGGCTGCTAATCCATTGGCCACCAAGCCCACGGTCGCAACCAGGAGCATGGTTCGGCTTTCCACTACCACCGATGATCGGAAACGCTGATAGGCTTCGTACAGAATGTACACCGCAATCAGGATTAGGGTCGTGCCGTTAATCAAGGCCGCCAGGATTTCCATGCGGTAGAGGCCGAAGGTCTTGGTGAGGGAGGGCGGGCGCATGGCCAACTGCAGGGCAATCAGGCTCAACAGCAGCGCCATAACATCGGCTAACATATGGCCGGCATCGCTTAAAAGAGCCAGGGAATTGGCCAAGAATCCCCCGACGACCTCGACGACCATCACGATCGCGGTTATCCCAATAGCGACCCGTAAGGCTTTCCGGTTCGCTTCCAAGGAACGAATATTTTCGTCGGCATCGGTTCTGAAATCCTCAATTTCGGCCATTCAAATACCTTTGTCTCTTTTGCTCGCTAAAATACCCATCCGGAAAAAGCTATTTCAAATTCCCAGGTAGGCTTCCCTTATTTTTTGATCTTGAAGAAGATCCGCTCCCTTTCCTTCCATCACGATCCGGGTGTTCTCCAGGACATAGGCTCTTTCTCCCAGCTTGAGACTCTGCAGAACATCCTGCGAGACAAGTAAAATGGTAAATCCTTTTTTATTTAACTTTTTCAGAGTCTGAAAAATTTCTTGACTGGTCTTGGGGGCTAAACCTAAGGAAGGTTCATCCAGCATGAGCAACTTAGGCAAGGCCATCAAACCCCGGCCCATGGACAGCATCTGCTGTTCCCCTCCGCTCAGGGTTGCCGCCAATTGTTTTTTCCTCTCTCCCAATATGGGAAAAAGGTTAAAAACTTCTTCCAGGGTTTCCCGAAAATGTTTTTTGGCGTGGGGCAGGTATGCCCCCATCTGTAAATTATCGATGACTTTCATGCGGGGAAATATCTTGCGCCCTTCTGGAACCTGTACGATACCCCTTTGACAAATGGCAAAAGGGGGCAACCCATCGATCCTTTCTTGCTCAAACAGGACCGAACCGGATGTAGGGCGTAGGAGCCCGGAAATTGTTTTCAACAGGGTGGTTTTACCCGCTCCGTTTGAGCCGATTACCGAGACGATCTCCCCCTTCTCCACCCCAAGGACGATCTCTCGTAGGGCGGGCAGGTGGTCATAGGCAACGTTCAGATCAGATACCTTAAGCATTTCCTAAGTAGGCTTCGATTACTTTAGGATTCCGGGTCACTTCTTCCGGGGTGCCCTCGGCGATCTTCTCCCCATAATGAATGGCGATGATTCTTCCGCAGGTTCTCATGATGGCTTTCATGACGTGCTCGATAATAAAGATGGTGATCCCGTAATTTTTTTGGATCTCCTGCACCAGCCCGATGGCCTCATCGACCTCAGCCGGGTTGAGTCCGGCAAATACTTCGTCGAGGAGCAAGATCTCAGGCCCCGTGGCCAGGGCACGGGCAATTTCCAGTCTTTTGCGCTCGGCTAAAACAAGTTGAGTAGTCCGAACGTCCTTTTTCCTCTCCAGACCTGTGAATCGAAGAATTGCTTCTGCTTTTTTCCGGGCCTGGTTCATGTTCTTCTCTCCCTGCCGCCCGTATAAAGTTCCGATGGCCACGTTTTCCAGAACGGTCATGGATAAAAGCGGCCTGACGATTTGAAAAGTTCTGCCGATTCCCAGTTGGGCCACTTGGTAAGGCCGCCACCCGTTAATCTTTTTCCCTCGGTAAGTGAGGATCCCTTCATCGGGAATATAAAAGCCGGAAATGACGTTAAAAAGGGTCGTCTTTCCTGACCCGTTGGGGCCGATGAGACCGACCACTTCCCCGTCTTTCACCTCAAAATCAAGACCGGAGATGGCGACCAGCCCCCCGAATCGTTTGGTGATCCCTGTACCTTTCAGCATAGATCTGCCCTCCCGAACCTTCGGAGAAATTCCGTGATGCCGTTGGGCATGAAGATAATGACTCCGATGAAAAGGAGCCCGTAAATGATGCGGGCGATCTCCGCTCCGACAAAGGTCGTCAGGAATTCATTAACCAGCGAAAGAGAAACGGCACCGATGAGAGCCCCGATCCAGGATCCTCCCCCGCCAAATAGGACCATGAGAACAATCAGAATGGAGACCATCACATCAAACACGATCTCCGGTGAAATATAAGCGAGATAATAAGCATGCAGGCCACCGGCAATGCCGGGGAAAAAGGCGCTTAACCCAAAGGCGATAATTTTTAAACGGGGAGTATGGATGCCCAGAGTTTGGGCTACTTCCTCTTCCTCTTTGATGGTCATCAACCCCATTCCCAGCCTGGACTTTTCGATCCAGCGAACGATCAGAATTACCGCGACCATCAGCCCAAGCATGATTTCATAAAAAACCGTCCGGATAAAGGAGATCGGCTTCGGCATGGCCGGCAGCCAGAGGCCTTCCACCCCGCCGAAAATTTCGATATTCTGAACGACCATATGGACCACGAAAGCAAAGCATAAAGTGATCACTGCAAAATAGGGCCCCCGCAGCCTCAAGCAGGGATAGCCAATCAGGAATGCGACTATAGCGGCTACCAGGCCGGCAGGAAGAGAGGATAGGATGGTCCCCAGGGGCGACAATCCTAACTGCTTCATCAGGAACGCCGTCGTATAAGCCCCGATACCGAAAAAAGCTACATGGCCAAAGCTGAGGTATCCGGCCAATCCGCCGATAATGTTCCAGCTCTCTGCCAGGATTACATAGAGGAAAACCATATATAGCATCGAAAGAAAGTAAGCGGGAGGGGAAAAAATGGGGAAAAGAGTGAGTAAAACCAGGGCCCCGGCCCCGGCTGGAAGAAGGATTTTACCAATTCCTGATTGCCCTGGACCCTCGGCCATCATACTCCCGTTTTGAAGAGGCCCTGCGGCCGGATAAGCAAGATGACAATTAGCAACCCGAAGGTTAAGACATTAATCCACTGGTAGGGAATGAAGGCCATGCTCAGTCCGGTAATAACCCCCAGGATCAAACCGGCGAGGGCCGTTCCCAGGATACTTCCCACCCCGCCAACGATGACCACCAGGAACATATAGATCAGCCAGAAATTGTGTACCGGCGGGTCGAAGGTGTACATCATGGCCATGGCAACTCCCCCCAGTCCGGCAGCCGCAATGGCCAGGCCAAAAGTGATCTGGGACACCCGATTGAGGTTGATGCCCATCAAGGCCGCACCTTCCTGCTCCTGCCAGGTGGCCTGTACCGCTTTTCCGGTGTGGGTTTGGTTCAAAAAAAGATAGATCAGAGAGATCCCGGCGACGGCCAGGCCAAAGGCGATGACTTGAGGAATGGGAAGAGCCACCTCACCGATAAATATCGCTGTGCCCGAATAGGAAGGGTTCAAAACCCTCGGATCCGCCTTCCAGAGCCAGAGCATTACATTTTCCAGGACGATGGCCAATCCAAAGGTGAGAACCATCGAGGAAACAATGGTCTCGCGGGCCTTGGTAATAGGCCGAATCAACCCGCGATGGAGGATCATTCCCCCGAAGAAAAGGCAGGGAAGGCTGATGACAAGGGAAAGAAGAGGATCCAGGATCAATTTGGCGGAAAACCAGTAAGCAATATAAGCGGCCAGAACTCCAAAAGCGGCATGGGCAATATTGATGACCCGGAGCACTCCCCAGGTTAGGCTAAACCCCACCCCGAGAAGAGCATAAATCCCCCCCATCAGAATGCCGCTGATCAAGGACTGCAATATAAAAACCGCTGACATTCTGCTTCACAAAACCTTTAAATTTAATAGGACGCGGATAACTGCAGATAATTATTTTCTTTTTAGTTTATCCGGATAATCTGTTTTTACCCTGTTAGATAGTCAACATCTAACAGGGTGAATCCGTGTCCAAAAAGCAATTTCCTTTACAATATATTCATTTCCAGGGCGGTTTGGGGTAAACCCCTTTGTGGGTCCTAACATCCGCTGGCCAGATCAACTCAACCCGGCGATCGATAATTTGAGTGGCATAGGTAAAAGGTTTGGGCAGTCCCTTGGCATCAAAAGTAAAGGTGCCGGCGACCGTTTCCACCTTGTGGGTTTTTAACCAATCGCGAATTTTAATTTGTTCCAGACCTTTCGTTCCTTCCACTCCGGCCGCTAAGGTCTGCATCCAGGCCCAGGCAAAACCAAAATAGGTATCCACTCCATCCATCCCCAATTTTTCTTTGACCCTTTTGAGCAGCCTTATATTGCTGGGGTTGTTTAGTTTATCATGATAGGAAGTGCCGGAAATGATGTAATTTCCGTCCTTCCCCAACTCTTTTACCCAGGCCGGAATGATCGACCCGATTCCCTGCAAGTAAACTTTGGGATTATACTGCAATGCTTTTACGGCCTTTATGGTCATCACCCCATCGGGAAAAACTCCCCCGGAAACGAATAAATCGCAATGCATCTGCTTGGCTTTCATCACCAAAGGCTCCGCCGAAGGAAGCGGAAGGTTATACCTTTCATTGATTACGACCTGGATCCCTAATTTTTTCGTCCATTCATCTATGGACGGAAGTAAGGATGTTCCTACAGGATTATTCATAATATAAACGGCGGCTCTTTTCGGTCTTTGGTCAGGGGGAAAAGTTTCCAGCCATTGGAACGCTCCCAGGAACCACCACTCTCCCATCAACGGAGGGCTGCCGAAAGAGTAGGTATAGCCCTGGGTGAAAGAGGCCATATGCCCGCCCATGGATACATAGACCATCTTATGTTTTTCGGCCACAGGCATTACCGCCCGGGCCGCTGTTCCCGGATAACCCCCCAATAGCAGGTTCACTTTATCTACGGTAATCGCTTTTTCGGCGAGTTTTACGGCGCTGTCCGGCTTTCCTTCATCATCGTAAATGATCAGCTTAATGGGTCGCCCCAATAATCCACCCTGGGCATTGGTCTCTTCCACCCAAAATTTATACCCTTTCTGAATGACTTTCGCCGTTTCGGCCCATACACCGGTCAGGGGTAATGAGCCGCCAATCACGATGGGGTTTTGGGCTGGGGCATTTCCAGAAAAAAAGAATACCAGGATAATAAAGAAAATCCAGATAAATAGATATGTTTTGCGGCTCATGGCAACCTCCTGAGGTTATATTTTTTCCCTTTTCTTGAAAGAAAAAGGAAGATAAGATCTCTTTAAAAATTTTAAGCTTGTGAGACATGCTATCATAAGTGCCGTATATGTCAAGGTTTCGCTTGGTCTTTTATATAAATATAAAACTCTTGACAGAGTTCATTTATAATCTATCCTTATAGCGATCACCCTCTGCGGCGATGGAGCAATAGGACGGGAGGAGTAGGATGAAAAAAAGAAAGAGGATAATTTTTCTGGCTGTTGTCCTAGCGGGGGGAATCATTTTTTATTATTGGCAATTTCAAAGGGGAGAGACCTCAGGATCAAGCATTCAGGTCTCGGGAAATATAGAGGCTACTACGATTGATGTGGCGTTCAAAATCTCCGGAAAGATTGACCAGCGCCTGGTCGATGAGGGAGATATGATTAAAGAAGGTCAACTCATTGCCACCTTAGAGCATAAAGACCTTTTATCCCAAAAGGCCAAAGCCGAGGCTACGCGGGAAACGGTGGGTTCGCGGATCCCGGCTCTGGAGAAGAATATTGATTATCAGGAGCAATCTACCACGCAGGAAATTGCTCAAGCCCAGGCGGCCGTAGAGAACGCCCAAGCCCGACTGCAGCAACTTCTCGAGGGTTCGCGTCCTCAGGAGATTCAATTCGCCAAGGCCGGAGTGGATCAAGCAATGGCTGAGAGGGAAAAGAAAAAGGCCGATATGGACCGGGCTCAAAAACTTTACCAGCATAACTACATCTCCGCCCAGGACTGGGATGCTGCCAAAACGGCTTACGACACGGCTGCGGCCAATTACAAAAAAGCCCAGGAAAATTATGCCTTGGTAGTTGAGGGGCCCCGCAAGGAAGAGATTGCGGTTGCCCGGGCTCAATTAGAACAGTCCCAAGCGGCCCTGCGCCTGGCCAGAACCCACCGGATACAGGTCGACGTTTTGAAGAGGGAGTTGGCCACCGCTCGGTTGCAGGTTAAGGAGGCGGCCTTGGCGCTGGGGGTCATTCAGACGCAAATCGAGTACAGCAATCTTTACGCTCCAACTTCGGGAGTCGTGCTGGTAAAGAATGCGGAACCCGGTGAGTTTGTCGTTCCGGGAGGGGCTGTCGTTACCCTGGGCCAAATTGAAAAACCCTGGCTGAAAGCTTTTATCAACGAGAGTGACCTGGGCAGAGTAAAGCTGGGGCAGAAAGTCTCCGTGATCACGGACTCTTATCCGGGCAAGGTATATCCCGGCAAGGTCACTTTCATTTCCTCCGAAGCGGAATTTACTCCCAAAAATGTGCAAACGGCAAAAGAGCGCGTGAAGCTCGTTTATCGCATTAAGGTAGGCCTGGAGAATCCCCAAAACGAACTCAAACCGGGAATGCCTGCCGATGCCCAAATCCATTTGCAGTAAGGAGAAAAAGGGCAATGATGCCGGCGATTAAAGCTGAAAATCTGAGCAAAAAGTTCGGCCCTCTCACCTCCGTAAACAACTTGAGCCTGGAGGTGAAAAAAGGGGAGATTTTTGGGCTCGTGGGCCCTGATGGAGCCGGCAAGACTACAACCATCCGCATGTTCAGCGGCATTTTGCATCCCACAGCAGGGGAGGCCTGGGTCCTGGATCACCCCATTTCCCGGGAGGCCGAGCCCTTAAAAGATAAAATCGGTTACATGGCCCAGCGTTTTGCCCTTTATGGCGATCTGACGGTCATGGAAAACATCAACTTCTACGCCGATCTTTATGATGTCCCGCAGAAAGAACGCTTGCCCCGGATTGATCGTCTATTGGCTTTTAGCAATCTGGCTCCCTTTCAAAAACGTTTGGCCCAGAATCTTTCGGGAGGGATGAAGCAAAAATTGGGATTGGCTTGCGCTTTGATTCATACCCCCCAGATACTTTTTCTCGACGAACCCACAAACGGCGTAGACCCTGTGTCCCGCCGGGACTTCTGGCGCATCCTCTATGACCTTCTGAAGGAGGGGGTAACTATATTTGTCTCTACCGCTTATCTTGATGAGGCTGAACGCTGCCACCGGATCGGCCTGATGCACCAAGGGAATCTCCTGTCCGTGGGCACTCCCGACGAGATCAAGGCCCTCATGAAAGGGGAGCTTTGGGAAGTGCGCTGCCAGCGAAGAATGAAAGCCCGGGATTTACTCCAGAACCTTCCGGGGATTAGAAGCGTGGGAATTTTCGGGGACCGGATTCATGCAGTTCTGGAGGATGGGGAGAAATCCAGACCGCAACTGGAAAACCTGCTCAAGGAATCCGGGCTGGAGATCTTTTCCTTGAAAAGGATACCCCCTTCCGTGGAGGATGTATTTATCTCCACCGTGACAGAAAAAGTTCGGGGGGGTTAATGCGGATTTTATTTCCTTGACACATCATGACTCTCCTCTGGACTACTAATGTTCAATTTCTGAAAATTTTATTAAGCATATTTTAATTTTATCTATGTTTATCCATGATTATCTGTGTCCTAAATTGTCTTTTTTAAATTTTTAATGACCTTTCTTTATATCTCTGTGCTCTCTGTGCCCTCTGTGGCTAATGTCTTTTTGGTTGCGGCCCTACCGCGCTGTGACCTCTGTGGTGAATCGCTTTTCATAGGTATCATCTAAGATGAACGAAAATTCGCCTAAGCAATGGGCAGTGGAAATTGAAGATCTGGTGAAGAACTTCGGAGCCTTTACGGCTGTCGACCATATCTCCCTCAAAGTGAGGAAGGGAGAAATTTTTGGATTTTTAGGTCCGAACGGCGCGGGCAAATCCACTACCATCCGCATGCTTTGCGGCATCCTCGTGCCTTCCGCCGGGAAGGGTAAGGTAAGCGGCTTCGACATTTTCACCGAGCCGGAAAAAATTAAGGAAAATATCGGCTACATGTCTCAAAAATTTTCCCTCTATGATGACCTTACCGTAGAAGAGAACCTCGATTTCTTTTCCGGCATCTACCGTCTATCCAGAGCAATGAAAATAGAGCGGAAGGAGTGGGCGCTGCAGATGGCTGGTCTCCAGGACCGGCGAGAGGGCCTCACCCGAAACTTAGCCGGAGGATGGAAACAGCGCCTGGCCCTGGGCTGTGCCATTCTGCATAAGCCTTCCATCCTTTTCTTAGATGAGCCGACTTCGGGGGTGGACCCCCTTTCCCGCCGCAGCTTTTGGGATTTGATCTATGAAATGGCGGGTCGAGGAGTGACCGTATTTGTCACGACTCATTACATGGATGAAGCAGAATACTGCGACCGCCTAGCCCTGATCGACCAGGGAAAAATTATAGCCCTGGGAACTCCGGCAGAGTTGAAAACCAGGTATATGCCGGAGTCCGTATGGGAACTGGAAACGGACCATTTGCATGAGGCTTTAGGAGTTTTGCAA
>JAOUFX010000747.1 GCA_029857975.1 Deltaproteobacteria bacterium
TTTTATCAGGGATGACATTTGCAAGAGCGCAAGTGGATTCCCCTTCTGAAAATGAAACGGAAGTACTTTGATGCCCTGTTCTTTGGCCCTATGCAAAATATTACTTTTGCCGGGGGCGGCGATTATTACCCGATATCCTCTTTTGATCATTCCGAGGGATTCCAGGACAATCCTCATCTCCTGCCCCCCCCATCCTTCAGAGGATTCGGTATGCAAGATGGTAATCATTTTCCCCATTTACTTTTATTTCTGCTATCAACTTCTAAAGATCTAACTCAGGGCATTCTCTCGGAATCATGAGGCCAAGACTTCCTCATAGATCCGCATCATCTCCCGAACATTGGATTCCAGATCGATCACCGGCATCGGATTTACGAGCGGGTTCCTACTTTCCCCTCCCCCCCAGTGATCCAGAGCTCTTTTCAGAATACCCGTCACGGCCGGGATTTCGCGTGGGTCTTCGATGATATAGCCATTTTCCCCGGGTGAAATCAGTTCGGCTACCCCATTCATGCGCGTGGTGATAACGGGTAATCCGGTCGCCATTGCTTCCGCACAGGCATTGCTGAAGGGTTCGTAAACTGAAGGCAAAACAAAAAGGTCGCCGGCGGCATAGATCTTTTCTACATCCTGGCGAGGACCGGTGAATATGACCTGTTCCAAGATGTTTAGCCTTCTGGCCATCTTTTGGTATGGGGTTGGGTCGTCTTTCCCCACCACCAGGAGCTTTATATCCTTTCTCTCCATTGAGGAGAGACCCTTCAAAATGTACGACAATCCTTTCCTTTTAAATCCAGACCCCAAAAAAAGCATAACCGGATCGATATCCTTCAGTCCAAGTTTTCGCCGCATCTCCGGGCGGTATTGAGCCAAATTTTGGGGATTAAACCGCTGCCGATCCACTCCATTGTAAATCACCCTTATTTTTGAAGCGGGTACCCGATAGTGTTGCATGATCTCTTCTTTCCCCCTAAGGGAATTGGCAATGATCAGCTTCAGCCGGGAAGACTGGAAGAGCTTTTTCTCCAAAAATAGCAGGGTACGGTGCAGAGGGTTTAGGGGATAGAAATGCCTTTTCCACCAAGGATCTACCTTCTTTCTTTGAAGGAGCCATTCCCGGTGACATCCATCTCCGGCGCGGTAAATATCCTGATAAAGCGTCCTTTCAAAGCTGTGAATGATATCAAAGGAATTTTGCTGCATCAAACGTTGGGAAAAAAATGCAAAGCTTAAAGCCTCCAGGAAAGAAGGATTGGGAATCATAGGCACCCGGTGAAAGAAAGGCAGAGCTTTTCCTCTCCCCGTTGCTCCGTTCTCGCAAATGGGTTCCCAGCGATTGGCGAATACGTGAATTTCGTGCCCATGTCGGCCTAAAAAAGTCACCAGTTGGGATAAATAGCGCTCTGCTCCCCCGTAGGGGGTGTAGTTTTTCCGGACGAAAGCAATTTTCATGGATCGCCAAACTCAGAAGGGTTTTCTCCTTTAGGCAGAAATTTAAACGCGGCTCTTAAAACTTCTTCTTCAGAAATCTCTTCCAGGCAACGACTCCGCTTACTTCCCTGGCATCCATCCCGGCCGCAAGGGCGACAATCTAAATCCTTTTTTATGACCACATGCCCGGGGCCCCAAGGCCTCCAGCTAACTTCTCCAGAAGGTCCAAAGAGGGCGATGACCGGTGTACCTACGGCCGCCGCGATATGCATGGGGGCTGTATCCACCCCAATAAAAAAGAGGCACCGCCGGCTTAAAGCCGCTAATTGCTTTAAACTTGTCCGGCCCGCAAGGTTTAGGGGGTGAGTTTGGCAGTGTTCCAAAATGCGTTCAATTTTATCCAATTCCTTTTTTTCTGGACCGCCCGTGAGAACCACCCGCACTTTGCCGGTCGCCTGCAATTCGTCGATGACCTTGGCCATTCCTTCATCCCGCCAGCATTTAAAAAGCCAGCGAGAGGTGGGATGAATGTGGACCAGGGGGTCTCGCGCCCCTACCCCTTCCTTCATTAAAAGTTGATCGATGATTTCTTTATCCGCCGGGGAAAAATAAATTTCCACGCGCTTGTCGGCGATATTCAGTCCGAGGTGGTGGGGGACCTCTAAGATTTGGTCCACGACATGGGCGCTTCCATTGGGGATGGGAAGTCCATGATTATAGATAAGCTTTTTCCACCAAAAGGTGCCATCTCTTTTGGTCAAACCGATTTTTTCGGATGCTCGGCTGGCCCAGCACAGAAAAGCACCCCGGTCTCCTTCCGTTAGGTTGATGGCTAAATCAAACCTCCGCTGGCGCACTTCACGGAGAAAGTTCATTTCTTTCTTTAGCCTTTGCCCGAGCGGTAAAGATTTCCACGCTGGGTCGAATACTAAGACTTCATTCAGTAATGGGTTGCCCGTAAGCATTTCTTCCGTACCGGCATTGACCAGAGCCGCGATAAAGGTCCAGGGATAAGCTTCCCGGAATGCCCGGATTGTGGGGACTGTTAGAAGCACATCTCCAATATTGCGAAGACGGATGAGCAA
Organism: Deltaproteobacteria bacterium; assembly: GCA_029857975.1. Next base: position 2,517 of record JAOUFX010000747.1, read on the forward strand.
AATCTTTTTAATTTTTTTATCTTTAAAATCCAGATCCTTCATGGCTTTGCAGCTCTTTCAGCTTG
>JAOUFX010000748.1 GCA_029857975.1 Deltaproteobacteria bacterium
TTTCCCCTTAAATTCGTTGGACATTTTCTCCTTCGGATTAATTCTGAGGTATTCGGGCCGGATCGAAATAAAAACCTGTTCCCCTTCTTTAAGACCGGTCCCTTGGACCAAAGGGATGGATTTCCCTAAGGCCAGGATATGAGTGCCTTGGGAATCAACCTTCTCCACCACCCCCTTGATAAAATTAGTTTGGCCGATAAACTGGGCAACGAAACGAGCCTTTGGCTTGAAATATAGAGTAAAGGGGTCGCCGATTTGTTCGATTTTCCCGTCGTTCATCACGATAATCCGGTCGGAAAGGGCAAAGGCTTCTTCCTGATCATGGGTTACATAGATGGAGGTAATAGCCAATTTCTTCTGCAGGTTGCGAATCTCATTGCGCATTTCAATTCGCAATTTGGCGTCTAGGTTGGAAAGAGGTTCATCAAAGAGCAAAACTTGAGGGTCATAAACCAGCGCCCGGGCCAAGGCCACCCTTTGCTGCTGTCCCCCGGAGAGTTTGGTTGCCGATCGATCCCCCAACCCCGATAGTTTTACCATCTCTAACATTTGAAGAACTTTTTCTCGGACGATTTCTTTTTTGACTTTTTTCCCCACCAGAGGGTAGGCGATATTATCAAAAACCGTCAAATGGGGCCAGATGGCATAGGACTGGAATACCATCCCCAATGCGCGTTTATCCGGGGTTACGAAAACCTTCTCTTTCCCTGAGACCATCAGTTTGTCTCCGATGTAGATTTCCCCTTCATCGGGAGTTTCCAGGCCGGCGATACAACGCAAAGTGGTGGTCTTCCCGCAACCGCTCGGGCCTAACAGGGTCAGGAATTCCCCCTTTTTAACTTCGAAACTGATGTGATCCACGGCGGGAGTCAAGTCAAATCTCTTTACCAGATTCTCTACCTTCAAAAAAGCCATTCCCTCCTCCTCACTGAATCCCTTGGGAAAGGTTATCTGATTTTTTCTGAAAATTCTTCTTTGACAATGAAGCGAAAGAACAGAATGCCCGCCATAATAATAAGCGCTTGGATAATACTCAAGGCCGCAACCGAAGGAAAGTTGCCGTCCCGAACCAACTGAAATAGCTGTACCGATATCACCTCGTTCCCCGAGTACCAGAGCACAATCGCGGTTGACAATTCTCGCATAAACAAAATGAAAAGAAGAATCCATCCGGCCATAAATCCAGGTTTCAAAAGGGGGATCAGGATTTTGCGAAAAGTGGCAAACCAGGAGGATCCACATACTCTTGCCGCCTCTTCCAATTCGGGTCCGAGTTGAAGAAGGGAGTTGGAAAAGGCCCTCATTCCATAGGGGATATACCGAGTGATGTAGGCAATCATGATAATCCAAATCGTTCCGTAAATGGGCAGGGGCGCTCGAATCCAGGCCCAAAGGAGTCCCACGGCAATAACCATACCTGGGATTCCAATGGGAAGCATGGTGATGTAATCAAAAAAACCTCTCCCCGCTGTCTTGGTTCGATTGATAAGGTAAGACACCAGCATGGTTATCAACAGGCATAAAAATCCCCCTACAATGGAGACGAAAAGACTATTCCGAATGGCTCGGACAATGGCCTCGTCTTCGAATAAGACCTGATAGTAATTTTCCAGGGTGAAAAGCTCCGGGCTGATATCCCCCGACCAGAAATTGAGGAAGGAAACCAACAAAAGAATTCCGTAGGGGAATACAATACTGAAAATGAGGTAGAGGATATTAACGCTAAAGGTCAAATATCTCCATCTCCCCAGCCGGATCAAACGGGGCCGATAGGCCTTGCCGGTCACCGTTATATAATCTTTCCCTTGAATGAGTCTTCTCTGAATAAAAATCCCCAGGGCGGAAATCACCAGGAGAAGCATCGAAACCGCTGCCGCTGCGCTGTATTGCTGGGGATAAACCTGGGTAAATCTCATGATGGTGGTTGTCAGGACATAATCCCCTTTGGGCATAATCAGCTGGGCGGGGACTCCAAACATCCCCGCACAATGTACAAAAACAATCACACACCCCGACAGGATCGCGGGGGTGGCCAGGGGAATGGTAATCTTAAAGATCGTTTTGAATATACTCGACCCACAAACTTGGGCGGACTCTTCCATGCTCGGGTCCATCGCTTTAAATGAACCCAGAATAAAGAGATACATGTAAGGAGTGTAATAGAGAAACAATACCCAGATAACTCCGGAAATGGAAAAAACATCAAAAGGGGGCTCGGACAGATGGAACAGAGCCATCAGGAATCTATTCAGGACCCCGACCTGGGGAGAGAGTAAAAGGCTCCAAGCTACGGAGGCTACATAGGGACAGAGTAAAAAGGGAATAAGGTTCAGGATTTCTAAGGTTCGCCGGAAAGGCGTATCGGTCCGGGTGGTAATCCAAGCCAAAAGGAGACCTACCGGACAGCTGATCAGAGTCGTGCCGAACATGATGATAAAGGTGTTGAGGATTGAAGAGCCGATCTCATGGGAAGTAAAAGCTTCGACAAAGTTGTTCAAAGTGAAGCTGCCCGGCTCCCCCGGTAAGGATGTGCGCAAGCTCCCAAAAACAAGGTAAAATAAAGGATAGAGCACGAGTAA
>JAOUFX010000749.1 GCA_029857975.1 Deltaproteobacteria bacterium
TTTACACAATGCCATGCGCCATCATGGCCATAATTTATTTTTCTTACACGTTCTTCGTTGTCATATACGTTTTAGTGTTTTGGCGCTCTGCCCGTCGATCCTCGTTTTGCCGGTGATTCCCTTGACGACAATGGCCCAAAACACCTTCCGTACCCGTCTGCTTCGCGTCCCACTGGTGCGAAGTCTTGTTGTGCGTGGCGGATGATCATGCTCCCGGACCGCCCTCCATTATCCTTGATGCCCCTAACTTTCTGCGCGAGAGTGACGGATTCCCCGCCGATTGCCGGATCACCAGGTTGGAATCCAGAATGTATTGCCGGGGTTGCTGCACCTCCTCCTCAATGAGAGAAATCAGCAGGTCTCCCGACATCTTTCCCATCTGGTACGCGGGGATCTGAACCGTCGTGAGTTGCGGGTCCGACACCCTGGAAATGTCCAGGTCATCGAAGCCGACGATGGAAATGTCGGTTCCAACAACATAGCCGACTTCTTTCGCGGCGGCCATGGCTCCGAAGGCGAGAATGTCGTTCCCGCAGAAAACCGCGGTGAGATCTTCGTTTTCTCTGAGGAGACGCCTCATGGCCTCCTTGCCGTCTTCCACGGTGTAGTTTTTATGGACAATCAGTGTTTCGTCACAGGGAAGATCATGGACGTCCAGTGATTGTCGGTACCCTTCCAACCTCTGGGAAGCCCGGGTTGTAACCGTCGTTGGCCCCGCAATCATGGCAATCCGCCTGTGGCCAAGAGAGATCAGATAATCCGTCATCCGGCGAGCGATCTGGATGTTGTCAAAGGCAACGAAATTCACATCTTTCTCCCGAAGCACCTCCCAGGTCACCACAAAGGGAATCTTCCGCTTCCTCAGATTTTCCATTGATTTAAGATTCCCGGGTGCTCCCATGAAAATGATGCCGTCCACACGCTTTTCGTAGAAGAGAGACACGAAATCGAATTCCACGTCATAGGAGTATTCCGTGCTTCCCAGAAGGATTGAATATCCCCGTTTCTTGGCCACGGTCTGCGTTCCTTTGGTCGAAATGGCGAATATGGGATTGGTGATGGTCGGAATGATCAGGCCGATGGTAGCCGTTCTTTTCCTGGCCAGCCCACCCGCCAGGGCGTTGTAGGCGTACTCTTGCTCTTTCATTGCCTTGAGCACCTTGATCAGGGTCTCTTCTTTGACGATATGCGGGGAGTTCAGTACTCGGGAGACCGTAGCGGAACTCACCCCAGCGGATTTGGCAATATCAGAAATGGTTACAGCCATATTGGAGTCTCAGACATTATCAATGCGCTTGTATTGACCTCGTGATCATCACACAACAGCTTTATGTAACCGGTTACATGAATTGTTACTTGATGATCACGGGCTCAATATGACAAATGTTAAGGAGGACTGTCATGCAATTTGGATTTATCGGGGTCGGCCAGATGGGCGGGGGGCTCGCCCGCAATCTGATCCGCGTCAATAAGAGCGTTTTGGTGTTTGACATCAATCCCGAGGCCGTAAAGACCACTCTGGCCGCCGGCGCCACTGGTCGGGCCGCCGCGAAAATCGAAGATCTGGCGGGAGCCGACGTGGTCTTCACCAGCCTTCCTCTGCCCCAGCATCTGGAGTCTGTCATGCTGGGGCCGAAAGGACTTCTTTGTCAGATGAAGCCTGGCTCCACATACATCGATGTCAGCACCATCGATCCTGCCACCGCCCGCAAGCTCTCTGACGCGGCGGAAGCCAAAGGCATCCACTTCCTGGAATGTCCTCTCGGCAAAACCCCGGCCCACGCCGAAAAGGCCGAGGAGCCTATTTTTGTCGGCGGCAAGAAAGCCGTTTACGAGAAGATGCTGGACACCCTGCAGATCATCGGCAAACCGGTTTACTACCTCGGTGAGGTCGAAGCTTCCTGCGCCCTCAAGCTGATCAGCAATCTCATCGGCATGACCAACCTGGCCGTTTTGGCCGAAGGCATCCGCATCGGCGAGAAGGCCGGCATCGCGCCGAAATATCTGCTCGATCTTTTGAACGAAACCGGAGCCAAGAGTTTTCAGATGGATATCCGCGGGCCGTGGATCGCCGGCGGGGATTTCAAGAGCCGCTTCGGTTTGGACCTGGCGCTGAAGGATATCCGACTCGGATGCAAAATGGCAAAGGCGTGGGGCAACGATGCCAAGACGATGCAGGTGGCCCTTGACTATTTGAAGGCTGGAAGCAACGCAGGATATGGTAAAGAGGACTGTAATGCGATGTACAAAGTCATCAAGTAGTTATTCCCCAGGGTGCCGAATCCACCCCGGACGGTTGCGCACAGGTTGAGGGATTCATCTCCCTCATGACGGTTCCTGCAAGCGCCGCCACTTCTGCCCCTCCAGCTATCAGAAACAGGTGGTGGAGTTTGGGGAGTGGTAACGTATGGATGTTCTCAAGAAGATTCCCCACCGGCGTTTCGTCTTCAGCATCCCAAAGATTCCCCACCGTTACTTTTTATTTTAAATGTATGAACAGCGCTATATCCACCAGTACAAATGGTAATCGTTGTTTCACAATGAACAAGCCATGTGTAGGTTAGTAGGTGCAATTATT
>JAOUFX010000750.1 GCA_029857975.1 Deltaproteobacteria bacterium
TGGAAAAAAACACAATATCTTTATTTACCTTGGATTAAGAACTTTTGTCAAAGAGAAAAAGCACCTCCCGTCCGGGCTCCGTTAATCAAAGTAAAATCATCAAACTATTGAAAAGTGAAAGGGAGCAAGAAAAACAAAAATATCTTGACATATTGGCAACATTTAAATAAAAATTGCTTAAAGTTTTGAAAGGAGGGTAAGGATATGAGCAAAAAATTTGCCGCTACCGTATTGATTATTCTTTTGATCTTTAGTTTTTCAACTGCTCAAGCCGCCACGCGGATTTCCATCGGAACAGGAGGGACCGGCGGAGTGTATTATCCCATCGGCGGGGGCGTGGCCGAAGTATTTAATAGATACATCGAAGGGGTGACGGCCAGAGCCGAAGTAAGCGGGGCTTCTACCGAGAATTGCCGGCTGGTGGGAAACAACGAACAGCAAATTGCTTTGGCCAACGCCGACGCCGCATATTTTGCCTATCATGGCGGACGCGAATTCAAACAACCCTTGAAAATTTTATCGATGTTCTCGATGTACCCGAGCAACATGCAGATTGTCTGCCCTAAAAATTCCCCCATCAACTCGATCGAAGATTTAAAAGGAAAAAGGGTCGCCGTAGGCCCTCCCGGAGGCAATACTTTCGTGATGACCTGGAGCATTCTGAAGGCGAATGGGTTCAAGGAGAAAGACATCATCCCAGTTTATCAAACCTTCACTGAATCTGTAGGATCCATAAAAGACGGGGCGATTGATGCGGTATTCATCCTTGCCGGCTATCCCAACTCGGCCATTTTGGATCTGGCTACGACTCGTGGGGTCAAACTCATTCCGCTCGCGAAACCTCTTATCGATAAAGTCACCCGGGAATATAATTTTTATAGCGATGGAGTCGTTCCGGGGGGTATCTATAAAGGGGTGGATAAACCAACCCCCGGTATTGCCGTCATGAATATCTGGATCGTATACAAGGACCTCGCGGAATCCCTGGTGTATAAAATGGTCAAGGCCATCTTTGACCAGAAATCCTATTTGGCGACTGTCCACAAAAAAGCGGCGGACATGAACCTTACGGATGCCGTTAAAATACCCTGTCCCATGCACCCGGGGGCCATAAAATACTTCAAAGAAGTTGGAACATTAAAATAAAAAGGGAGCGTACCTCCTGAAGAAATTTTTAAGTGCCAATGGTGATGGCTTCGTAAAAAGTCCATCTGTCCGCCTAAGGCGGATTGCGCTTCAGCTTTGTCATTGCGGCGGTCTAGTAGGGGCACGATGCTTCGTGCCCCTACAGGATTTGCGCGCCCGGTCCGCCTGAGGCGGAGAGCTTTTTACTTCGCCATCCATCTTGACGACTTTTTACGAGTTCATCAATGGTCCAGTGGATAAAACTATGTAAACCGACTGCCCGGGCCCCACAAAGCTCGCTGTTGCTCATTATATTTTTGTACCTTTTTTTCTTTCCCGGGCAACAGGCGAGTGGGGCCACTTGGGAATTGCGTATCGTCCGCTGCCAAGAAAAAACCGAAGAAGTGCTGTACCGAATTTTAACCCATCCCCAAAAAATATTCCGGATCGGATATACCCATTCATGGGATAAGTGCCCGATCGTGGAAGTGTTCCGAATTGAAAAGGACGCCACGATCACCTTGATGGAAGAAATTTATAGTTGGTTCGGCGCCGGCCTGGAATTTAATCCCGAGACGGGCTTTACCGATATGAAGGATCACCTGGTGCACATCCGAAATATCGAACGAAATATGCCGGTCATCCCGATCCGGGTGGGTTGGACCAGTGGTTTTCGGTTGGAATACGAAAATACGGTTATTCCTCTTAACTCCTTAGCCTCCCCAGGAGAACTTCTCCTGATCAAAATCGGCCGACCTTATGACGATGGAAAGGATTAAGTGACCTCCAACACCCCTAAATCTCAAGAAATAATTTCCTCTACCGCCAGAATTATTTTTTTTATCGGGATCTTCGCCAGTGCTTTTCACCTCTACGCAGCCGGGAAGGGAACCCTTTTCGGCATGTTCCAGAGGAACATCCACTGGATGTTCATGGTGACCATTATTTTTTTAGCCTATCCCACCCACCCAAGAGGAGGATGGGGGCTACGGCTGTTTGACTTGTTATTCATCGTTTTATCTTTATTTTCGGGTATCTATCTATTGGACAATTATACGGAGATTTCGTTAAGACTCGGTAACCCCACCTTTCTGGACATCGCCTTGGGAGGTTGCACAATCCTCCTGGTACTAGAAGCTACCCGGAGGGCTGTGGGACTGCCTATCGTCATTGTGGCAGCTCTCAGCATCGCCTATGCCTACTTTGGATACCTCCTGCCCGGTATGTTGGGTCACAGGGGATATTCCCTCACCCGCATCATTTCGCATCTTTATTTAACCACCGAAGGGATCTTTGGCATTCCTTTGGGGGTCTCCGCCACATTTATCATCCTCTTCATCATTTTCGGAGCTTTTTTGGAAAAGAGTGGAGCAACAAGATTTTTTATCGATCTGGCCTTCACCCTGACGGGGCGAACCATGGGGGGTCCGGCCAAGACCGCCATCCTTTCC
>JAOUFX010000751.1 GCA_029857975.1 Deltaproteobacteria bacterium
ACGGCCGCCATATTGCCGGATGAGTCCCCCCATAGCCTGCTTATAGGTATTGAGCGTGCGCACGGTCGCCTCCTCGTCCACGCTCATGAGACGGCTGTACCCTTTGACATCCGCGCTCAGGATGGCGACGAGCTTGCGCTTCACTTTCTCGGCATTCATGGAATCATTCCCTTAGGGTTCTACAAGGGGAACAAAATAGAGAATTATCTTACGAAGTCTTGCCTTGGGAATGGGTTAAGCGCCCCAGGGGGGTTAAAAATCCTCCGGGGCTTTCCTATGGGCACCTTCCGGAACCCCGCTTTCATTACATCCTCCAGAAGGTTTGAGTTAAGGTTGGGTAAAATGTAAATTTAAACCGCTCTTACGTTAAGGCATGAAGATCTTACTGAATTCTACCAGGGCAAGAAAGTTTGTCAAGGGAGGTTTTTGGGCTTCTCGGCAGCCGCTCTCTTACCGGCAATTTGGCCAAAGGCCCAGGCTTCAGGGTAATTATTTCCCCCTTGGTAAAGGAAGCCGAAGAAAGATCCCAACTCGCCCGCGGCATATAACCTTGGTATGGGATGATTATCAAAATCCAACACCTGGCAGTGCCGGTTATGCTTCGGGCCGCCCTGGGTATTTATAAGAGAAAGAGCCAACTCGAGCGCATAATAGGGAGGAGTCTCTATGGGGGCCAGAGAATTTTCGGGTCGGTCAAATTCGGGGTCCTTTCCGCCCACGCAATAACTCTTAAACTTTTTTATCGTTTCATTAAGGCCTGGTGAATCTACGTCTATCTTCATCGCCAGATCATGAATTGTATCCGCCTTGATGATCCACCCTTTTTCAATTTCCAAAGAGTTGTCGCTGCTCCACTCATGAACTTTATGAATCATCGGATAACCCACTGGCCCTCCCCACAACCCATTGAAAAATTCTAAAGTGCAAGCAATCGGCCCCCGCCGCCGGTAACTTTCGTCAAAGATGATATAGGCGGGCAGGTTAGGATATGCTGCCCGTTCATGGTCAAAATAAAGGATCTCGAAAGGGTCCTTACGGTGGATCAGATTTTTATCTTCCTTCATGAATCTCTTTCCATATCTATTCACAAATATGAAGCTGCCCTCGGGCATAGACCTCCCCATCCCCAATCCTACCGCCATACCGAATTCCCTGCTTGGCGCTTTGGCACAAAAAGCCCCCCATTCAATAGCTGCTGTATGCCATAGAGCGGCCCCTGCTTCCAAGGCCATTTTAATCCCATCGCCGGTATTGCCCGGATTTCCCCATGGGTAGATGAATTCCGTCAAACCTGGAAAATTGAAATACCCAATCATCTCCGGGTTATATTCATACCCTCCGCATGTCAGGATTACACCTTTTTTTGCTCTTATATAAATTTTTTTGCCCGCGCTCTCCGCTGCGACGCCGATCACTTCTTTGGTCCCGGGAATCTGAACCAGAGCTTGCACTTGAATTTTAAACATGGTTTTAATACGGCGCTTCTCCACAAGATCCGAGAGAAATTTAAAACCCATCAGACCTGTCGGATTAAACTGGATGCGCTGAATCTTGGAGCTAAGCAGAGCAGGGAAATACGGGGGGTCTTTGCGCAGGACCGTAAATTCTGCACCCAATGTTGTAAGCAACTCGGGTATGCCCACCATCGCTTCCGCAAAACCACGAATCAAGTCTTCGTCCGCAGTCCCAAAAGACAGCGCCCGATAATAATGGATGGCATCAGCCAAATTCTCCGGGATTAACATCGCTCCGGCACTGACGCCGCTGTTTCCTCCGGCCATGGGCATTTTCTCCAGAATCAGCACCTCTGCTCCCGCATCATGGGCAGCAATGGCGGCATTGGCCCCTGCGGCCCCGTAGCCTACGATCACTACGTCTGCCTGGGCATCCCATTCCGGAAGTTTAAACGGGAGAAATTTCTTTTCTTTTCCGGTCCGTCCAGACAAACGGCGAGTACCGGGCCTCTTCGCTACCTTTCCACGAACTCCTTGTTCTTTAGATCCCTTTTTACTCCCTTTGGGGGTCATTTATTCTCCCTCCTTGTTGTTGATTTTACCCAAAAAAAGCGATTCACCACAGAGGGCACAGCGCGGCAGTGCCGCAACCCAAAATTTATTGGACGCAGATTAACGCAGATAAATACAGATAAAATTAAAATATGCTTAACAAAATTTCAAGAATTTGAACGTCAGTAGTACAGAGGAAAGTCATTGAATTCTAACAAGGCAGGAAATGTTGTCAAGGGTATTTTGCGCTTGCCCACCTTCACTTTGCCAATTCATTTGTAAATTCATAAAGATTGGCAAGAAAGAGGCAGGGAGATGCTGAGTGCCGGCCAATCGGCGGGAAATATCTTGCAACCATCTTCCCCTTTTGTTTCCGCTAAAAGAGCGCGGAAAGGGATCTCGCAGCTTGCTGCAATGGTAGAAGTTAAGCGCTAGAATAGGAACGAACAACTGCCTCATTGGCCAAACGAAGTATCTTCCTGCCTCTCTGGGCTCGAAAATATTAAGGAAATTTAAAAGTGAAGGTGGGCAAGTATTTTGGGAGAGTCGGAGGCGGCGGAGGGGGCTTG
>JAOUFX010000752.1 GCA_029857975.1 Deltaproteobacteria bacterium
GACAACGCCGCCCGGATGGGGCAACACGCTCTCCAACGTTTGCAGGAAGAATTTCTACCCCTTCCTTGGGTGGGAGCCGTCAACGGCTTAGGCCTGATGATCGGAATTGAATACGTGGAGGACAAAAAGACCAAAGCGATTCCTAAGAAAGTTTTGGCGATTTCTCAGAAGATCCAGGAGCGGGCTTTGCAGGAGGGACTCTTCCTGCGGGTCTTCGGAAACCGGGTAACCCTAAGCCCGCCGTTGATCATCAATAAAGAGCAGGTGGATAAAATTTTGGATATTTTGAAGCCGATCCTGGCCGATCTTCCCCATATGGGATAACGGGTGAACAGGCATGTTCTCGGGCAGGACCTTGAACCGGAAGGGTCATCCCTGCAGTAGTTTGAGCAAGGCTTGAGCCAGCTCTCTGGCAAAGGACGGATTATTGATATGCAGGGCCTTCTCCATAACAAGGATGCGGGAAGGCAGGTTTCTTTTTAAAGCTTCAACGAAGGCCCGGTTCGCTTCAGGATCAAAAAAGGGTTGCCCGGGAGCATCGATGGCCGAGACCCCTCCCAAGGGAATATAAACCACTGTGGGACCTTTCGCCCGGGATAGCTTCCGGGCCATGATCTCTCCCAGCTGTCTATTCTCTTTTACGCTGGTGCGCATCAGGGAGGTAGCCGGGTTGTGCTGGTAAAACAGACGATCCCGGAATTGGGGAGGGACGGCGTCGGGGAAATAATTGACCATATCCAGGGCTCCGGGAACTACCACCTGGGGAATTCCCATTTCCCCGGCTTTTTCCAGACGGTGGGGGCCGGCGCTTCCCTTACCTCCCAGGAGTTCATCGGGCAACTCGGTGGTGGTAATATCCAGGACGGCCTGGATTTGTCCTTCTCCGATCAGCTGCTCCATGGCCATACCCCCGGGGCCGTTGGCGTGGAAGACCAGGACTTCGAATCCCTTCTCCTCCAGGATCCTTTTGGCCTCGGTGACGCAAGGCGTGGTCACTCCGAACATGGTGGTTGCAATTAGAGGCCGGTCGGTGAAAACATTTTCTTCTCTTCCGTCTACCATGCCACAGACGGCTGCGGCTGCGTTGCGGAGGATTCGTTTGCTGATCCGATTAAGCCCGGAGATGTCCACTACCGAATACATCATGGTAATGTCCGAAGTCCCCACGTAGGGGCGGATATTTCCCGAAGCCATTGAAGAGACCATGACTTTGGGTATTCCCACAGGGACCATTCTCATGGCGCTTGTGCCGATGACCGTTCCTCCGCCGCCACCTAAAGAAATAATGCCGAGGATCTCTCCTTGGTCGAAGAGCTCCCGGGTAACTTTTGCTGCCCCCCTGGCCATCACCGCCACGGCCTGCCCCCGATCTCTCTGATGTACTAACTCCTGAAGGGACATCCCTCCGGCAGCGGCTACTGTTTCATTGGATATATCAACGAAGGGAGGAGATGGTTGGAGAATCCCGGCATCGAGGGTCCGGACCTTCTGGCTCCGGGAGGAGATTTGATCCCGAATAAAGTTTAATTCCTCGACCTTGGTGTCGAAAGTGCCGATGATGAGAATGTATCGTTCCATTAAAAACCCGGGGCAAATGAGGAATTTTTTTTATCCCCCCGTCCCCCCTTTATAAGAGACTGTGTCGCAATTGGTAAAGAGGGGGTCCGGGCGAGAGAGCATTCTTTCGGAATCATAAGGCGGTGGTCCTTCCATGGATCGCGGCGGGCTGAAAACCCTATTATTTCTGCTGCTCTTCGAATCCGCCTTTCGTTTTTGGATAATAAGCGAGGCTTTGAGTTTCTTATTCTCCCGCCAATGCTTCCTTATTCATGCCCTCCCGCCCGGGTTACGACACAGTCTCTAAACGAAAGGCGAGGGAGATTGCACAGCCGCCAGATCGACGCGTGCTGGACTACTTTCGAATCTTTTGCGCTTTAAACTTTTCGGTGATCTTCTGTATGGCTCCTTCTGCCGGAAGGCGTTCGATGGAAGAAGCGCCGACGAACCCGACGGCCGGGGTGTGCCGGTAGATGTAGGCGGTTCCTTCCGGCCCCTCGATGGGTCCCCCGTGGGCCAGACAAAGCACGTCGGGATTGACGGCCAAAGCCGCCTGGAAAATCTCCCTGCATCTTCTCCCCGCTTCTGCGAGCGTCATCGGCCGTTTGGAACCTACCGATCCGCCGCTGGTCGTCTTCATGTGGGCTACGACGGCGTCGATTCCCTTTTCGGCCATCATCTTCGATTCTTCCGGGTTGAACACATAAGCCATGGTGAAGAATCCGAGCGATCCGGCTATGCCCATGACCTCTGTCTCCCGCTTATAGCTCAGTCCCAGGTCTTCCATGGACCGCCGGAAATCACCGTCGATCCTTCCCACCGTGGGGAAATTGATGACTCCCGAAAAACCTACGGCGAGTAACTCCTTGAGGAAGGTTTCCATATCCCTGGTTAGGTCATAAGCGCAGACCCCGGCAATTACCGGAGTGTTGCGGACTGCTGGAAAGACGTGGCGGAGGCCCATTTCTTTAACGGTCGCATTGGCGTCTCCGAAAGGCATGTACCCCGCGATCGAG
>JAOUFX010000753.1 GCA_029857975.1 Deltaproteobacteria bacterium
GATTAAGAAGATTTTTTCAGAAATCTCAATGAAAGGCGATATCTAAAGAAGATTTTCCAACCAACTTATTTGGGGTTAATGGGCATTTAACTTCCGGCCCTTTTTTAATCGCCGGGCACAACAACAATTTTCATCTTTTCGCCGTTGGCCGGGGGGCCAAAACGGTCGGCAGAGCCTCCGCGGTCTGAAGAAAGGATAATCTCAACCTGATTGAGTTGCCCGCAGGAAGGGCAGGTGATGCGCAACTTACGGGTGGCTTCAGTAAATTCAACCTCGATGGGTTGGGCGCAGGGTTCATTGCAGCAATGAACCCATTCTTTGAATCTCTCCATATCAATCCTCATCCTTTCCCCGCCAAGCCTTGATGAAGGCTGCCCCCACGATCCATAGGACAACGACGATGATCCCCCATACAATGGGGTTGAAGAGGATATATTCTTTCAGGTATTGGATCATGGATTAAAAGTTCCTCTTACTTTCTATTTTCTCTCAACAGAAGATCGTTGCCAAGAAAAATATCGCTCTGGCCGGGTAATTTTGACAATTTTTAGTTGGCAATTTGAAAAATTCCCGCTAAGATAAATTAAGCAAGTAGCGACGTTTTATGACTCACCCATCTCAACATTGATGGATACGTAAAAAGTAATCGTGCCCCATTTTCGTCATTCCCCCGAAAGCGGGAATCTATTTCATTCAAGTAGTTCTGAACAAGTGACGGCTTATTGGACTTTTTACGAAGCCATCAATATTGAATCGTCAATCCGGTAAACAGGAGGAAAGAAAATGAGCTTTAAGCCCGAAGAGGTAGTCTTTCACCGCGAGGAATACCAGGCCGTTATGGCGAAGATGCGACCCAAGGATTATCCGCCGTTGATGAAGAAAGAGGTTATCGGGACAGTGCCTTTGCGCCATCGTCGGCCTAACCCTTACCATAAGGAGGGCAAAGCCCTGGTCTCTTTCGTCCTCACCGGCAATGATCTCAAAAGTGACATCCGTAAGGCTGTGGCCTTGCTGGGGGGATTTGATAAATCCATTAAACCGCAAGACCGCATTCTTCTCAAACCCAACATTAACAGCGATGACCCACCCCCAGGCTCAACGGCCATGGACTTTTTAGTGGCAGTCATCGACCTGCTGCGAGAACAAGGCTGCACGAAAATCTCCGTCGGAGAGAGCGTAGGACGGCCCTGGGCGCCGACTGAGAAGGTTTTTAAGAATGCTGGTCTTTGGTCCAAGATGGCCGAAATGAAGATCCCCCTGCTGGATTTTGATAAATCCCAATTCTTCAATGTACCCATTTCAGGAGAATACCTCGACTTCATCGCTTACCCCAAGGATCTGGAAAGCTTCGATAAAATTGTCTACTTACCCACGATGAAGACCCACTACCTGGCTGGGTTTTCCATGAGCCTAAAACTTACCGTGGGCATGACCCACCTGGCCGACCGAACCCTACTCCATGGGGACAACCACATGTTCGTTGCCCAACGGGCTGTAGAAATGAGCATCCCCATCAAGCCCGACCTGATCGTCATGGATGGACGAGTCTCCTTCGTCAGCGGTGGGCCGGCTATCGGGCTTGCCGTCCATCCGGGAATCATCCTGGCTTCCGGTGATCCGGTGGCTCTTGACGTGCAGGGGGTTCGACTCCTCCAGAATTACGCCGCCGTCAACCACCTGACGGGTGATGCCTGGAACCTGCCCCAGATCAAAACCGCAGTTAAACACGGGCTGGGAATCCAGAATGATGGCGAGTTGCTGTTGGTCCGGTAGTTTCGCTGTCCCCGGACTTACCCTCGAAGAATTTTTACAAAGAGGCTGAGGGAGAATGCCCCTCCACGAATTTTTTGGGCCAGTACCAAAAGGGGAAAGCTCTTTTAATCTCCCGAAGAACTCCCCCGGCGAAATTTGCCAAAGTCGGGCTTGCGTTTTTCAAGAAAGGCATCCATTCCTTCGGTGAGTTCCGCCGACCCGTAGGTCAAACCTAACATCTCACTTCCGGCATACGAGGAAGCCAGTAGGAGATCCAGGGCGTGGTTGAAAGATGCCCTCGCGATCTTAATGGCCTGAGGGCTCATCTCCAAAATTCTCTTGGCCCAGGCCTCGGCCTCTTCCATGAGTTTGTCAGCTGGAACGACGATATTGCACAACCCCATCTTTTCAGCCTCCCGGGCCTTGTACCTTTTGCACAGGAAGACCATCTCGCGAGCTTTCTTTTCCCCCACAATCCTGGGCAGCAGCTGAATGCCCCACCAGATGGGAGAGCTGCCCACCGTCGGCCCCACCTGGCCGAAAACAGCTGTTTCCGAAGCAATGGTGATATCGCAGAGCACGTTGAGCTCGTTGCCGCCACCCAGGCAATACCCGTTTACCGCCGCGATGATCGGCTTACTCAGCCAACGCATGATGTTGGAAAGCTGGAGGCATTTGCCCAACCACGCTCGACCGATGCTGGGAGTGAGTTTCCCCATGACCGAGATATCCCCTCCCGAGCAAAAGGCCTTCTCCCCGGCGCCGGTGAAAATGACCACCCCCACGGTTTCGTCCGCTTCGGCCCTCCCAAAAGA
>JAOUFX010000043.1 GCA_029857975.1 Deltaproteobacteria bacterium
TCCTGATCATGGAAGAACGGCTGCGTTCTGGACAAGGCTCCTCTCTCCCCCTTCCACCCCCGCAACCGACGCCTCCAGCGAGCCACCCCTCCCTTCCTGCGGAATCCATAACTCTAACCTCCGGGCACCCCCCCACGGAAGAAGAAGAACAAGAACCTCTAACCCTAACGGGAAACGAAGGAGAGACCGGCGCGCCGGCCAAGGAGAATTCCGCAGAGACGCCGGGAGTGTTAGCCGGGGAAATCAATGACCAGTGGAAAGAGTTCGTCCAATTTGCCAAAAAGAAAAAACCACCCCTGGCTTCTCTTTTGGAACATGGCCATCCTTTAACCATGAATGCCGAGCTTCTGGAGATCGGTTATCCGCAAAAATCTTTCTATTTGGAACGCATGCAAGAAGCGGACAACCGCTCTGTTTTGAGCACCTTGTGCGCGGAGTTTTTCCAAAGGAAGATGAAGGTGCACATTTCCGGCATGAATCCCCCGCCCCTATCCCCTAACCTTTCTGGTAATGGACCCGAGGTAAACCATGGGAGAAAAAACTCCAAGAGAAATCAACAGGAAGAAGCTCTAAACCACCCCCTGGTTAAGGAGGCGCTCAATATCTTCGGGGGGCGGGTGGTGGAAATCAAACTTTTATAAGGAGATTACAATGACCAAAGGATTTGGGAATCTGATGCGGCAGGCCCAGCAACTCCAGGCCAAGATGCTCAAGGTGCAAGAGGAGATGGCCACGCGTACGGCCGAGGCCTCGGCCGGTGGAGGGATGGTGACTGCCGTGGCCAACGGTAAGCAGGAGCTGCTATCCATAAAGGTAGAAAAAGAAGTAATCAACCCCGAAGATGTAGAAATGCTCCAGGACTTGATCGTGGCGGCAGTCAACGCGGCCCTAAAAAAAGCTCAAGAGATGGTCGCCGAAGAAATGAAGAAGCTCACCGGCGGGATAAATATCCCGGGCCTAATGTGAGTGAAAAATGACCATCCAACATGCCCAGCCCATTTTAAGGTTGATTCAGGAACTGAGCAAACTTCCCGGGGTGGGGGAGAAGACAGCTTTTAGATTGGCCTTGCACATCATGCGGGCTCCTCAGGAAGACGCCGAAGGTTTGGCGCAGGCCATCCGGCAAGTCAAAGAAAAGATCCGGCTTTGTTCACAGTGCTTTAACCTTACGGACCAAGATCCCTGCCGTACCTGTCAGGATCCAAGGAGAAATGGTGAGCTTATATGCGTGGTCAGCGGGCCTGAAGATTTGATCGCCCTGGAAAAAAGCGGCAGCTACCGCGGGCATTACCATGTGCTCCATGGAGTCCTTTCCCCGTTGGAGGGGGTTGGCCCCAAGGACTTACGGGTTAGCGAGCTTCTCTCCCGTTTACAAGGGGGAAAAGTCAAGGAAGTGATTCTGGCCACGAATCCATCGGTGGAAGGGGAAGCCACGGCCCAGTACCTTGCCCAGATCATAAAACCTTTAAACATCCGGGTTACCCGCATCGCCCGCGGAGTCCCTATGGGGGGTGATCTGCAGTATATCGACGAGGTTACCTTGAGCAAATCTCTGGAGAATAGAAGTCCAATATAAATTGGAATGTTGGAAAAATGGAAGAGGGGAATAATGGGTAGAAAAAACGAAAAACCTTTTGACAGCCTTCTGTTGCTGACCCATCATTCCATCATTCCATTATTCCAATATTCCAGGTCCCTTTTGAGAAGCTCATGACCCTTCGAATCTATAATTCCCTCACCAAGAGAAAAGAAGAGTTTGTCCCTTTACAAGAGGGGAAAGTGAAGATGTATGTCTGTGGAGTCACGGTCTACGACCGCTGCCATATCGGCCATACTCGGGCCGCTGTCGTCTTCGACGTCATTTTCCGTTTCCTCCGCTACCGGGGCTATGAGGTGACCTACGTGCGCAATTACACGGATGTGGATGACAAGATTATCAAGCGAGCTAACCAGGAGGGATTGTCCTGCCAGGAAATCGCCAAACGTTACATCCAGGAGTATGAGGAGGATATGGAGGCTCTGGGCATGGAGCGCCCGACCCATGAGCCCCGGGCCACGGAAAATATCCCCCAGATCATCGCTCTGGTCAAGAAACTTGTGGAGAAAGGTTTCGCATACAGCGTAGACGGAGATGTCTATTACTCTGTGGAAAAATTTTCCTCTTATGGAAAGCTATCCGGGCGTGACCTGGACGAAATGCGTGCCGGAGCCCGGGTGGAGGTGGACGAACGGAAAAACAATCCCCTCGATTTTGCTTTGTGGAAATCCAGCAAGCCGGGAGAGCCTGCATGGGATAGCCCTTGGGGCCAAGGACGCCCGGGGTGGCATATCGAATGCTCGGCGATGAGCCAGCGTTATTTAGGCGAGAGCTTTGATATCCATGGGGGAGGCAAAGACCTGATTTTCCCCCACCACGAGAACGAGATTGCCCAGTCGGAGGCCGCAACCGGGAAACCCTTCGTACGTTTCTGGGTTCATAACGGATTCGTGAATATCGACCGCGAAAAAATGTCCAAGTCCTTGGGCAACATTCTGGCCATTCGGGATTTACTCCAGGACCATCATCCTGAAGTCTTACGCCTCTTTCTTCTTTCCAACCATTACCGCAGCCCGGTGGATTTCTCCTGGCAGAACCTGACCGAGGCCAGAGCCAGTCTTGACCGATTTTACTACGCTCTGCAGGAAATCGAATACTTTTTGACCCAGAAAGGGGAGAGTAGGCCGGCAACAACCCCGGAGCCCCCCAAGGGAGCGGCCCGGGAACTTGGTGAGAAAATCTCCTACGCCAAGGGAAAGTTTTTAGAGGCCTTGGAGGACGACTTCAACACAGCTTTGGCCCTGGGTTATCTCCATGATCTCAACCGGACTTTAAACCGGGCCCTAGGGGAAAAAACTTTCCGCCAAGCCCCAGCAGCAGCAGCGCTCCTGGCCGAAGGAAAGAATTTCTTGTTAGAGAGCGGCAAGGTTTTGGGCCTCTTCCAGATGGCTCCGGTTGATTATTTCGCCAGTCAACGGAGGAAATTTCTGAAATCCAAGGGTCTCCGCGAAGAGGAAATAATCGAGCTGATCGCTAAAAGGGTGGCCGCTCGCCAAGCGAAAGACTGGGCTTTAGCGGACGAGATCCGCGCCCGGGCCGGAGATTTGGGGATCATCCTGGAAGACGGACCGAAAGGAACCAGCTGGAAGCCATTGTAAATCGTGGGAAGTCAGGGTTCTTTTCCCTCCTTACTTTTTCCAATCTTTGGGTGTATAATTATGGAATGGCATTTTGTTACTCATGCGGGAAGGCGTTTGACCTGGAGGGAAAGGTTGGCAGGCAAGATATTTGCCCCCACTGCCGGAGTGATTTGCACTGCTGTCTGAATTGCAGCCTATATGATGAATATGCCCAGAATCACTGCCGGGAATCCTCGGCAGAATGGGTAATCGACCGGGAGAAAAACAACTTTTGCGAGTTTTTCACTTTTCAGGAATTCGAGGCCGCCAGTGGAAAAATTCGCCAACTGGAGGAGGCCCGAGCCAAACTTGAGGCTCTCTTCAAGAAAAAAACGCCTTAAAGGAGGTCAACGAAGATCCAAAAGATTTTTGGGAATGTGTTAGGGCTGAAGCCTTCCCAGAGCAAGAAAATTTTATCCCTGTATCACCGGAGAGTACCTCCTCAGCGGGTGGTTACTCCTGAACTCGCCCGAACCCTCTCTGAACTATCCTGGGACATCCAACGACAAATAGCTATTTTACTGGACCGCGGAGGCAATGTAAGATATGTGGTCGTCGGCGGCCTTTTCGGTATATGGATCCCTGATCTTTCCGATTACCGCATCGGCAGCGGCCCCCGCCTTCGGGGACTGCGCTGCTTGCATACCCACCTGAGGGGAGAACCCTTGACCCACGACGATTTCACTGACTTGGCTCTCCTGCGCTTGGACATGATGGCTTCCATCGAAGTCCTAGACCACGGACTGCCCGGAAAGATCTCCATGGCCAACCTGATTCCCTTTAATGAAAAAGGAGAAAATTGGCGCTGCTGGGAACCCCTCCCGGTTGCCAACTTAGAAGTGAACTGCCGACATTTAATCCAGTCCCTGGAGGATGAATTTGCCAGAATCCAGAAAGGGCGCAAATCCGGGGACGACCGCGACCGCGCCATTTTGGTTCATGCCTCTTCGGCACCCAAGTCTTGCATTGAGGATTCCCTAAACGAACTTTCTGATCTGGCAGATTCGGCGGGCGCGGTGGTCCTGGATAAGATCAGCCAGCGGCGCCATCATTTCCATCCCCGGCATCTCATGGGCCGGGAAAAGTTGATGGACCTGGCGATCCGGGCTTTTCAGCGCGGGGCGGATCTCCTGATTTTCGACCAAGAGCTAAATCCCAGCCAGATGCGCTCTATCGCGGATCTCACGGACCTCAGGGTCATTGACCGTACCCAACTGATCCTGGACATTTTCGCTCAACGCGCTCATTCCCGGGAAGGGAAGCTGAAGGTTGAACTGGCCCAGATGAAGTATCTGCTGCCCCGGTTGACCACGAAAGACAGCGGACTTTCCCGGTTGACCGGTGGCATCGGGGGGCGCGGGCCAGGTGAGACCAAACTGGAGATCGACCGCCGCAAGGTGCGCGACCGCATCCATCAGTTGAGCCGGGAGATCGAGGAAGTCAATCGCAACCGCAAGCTGCGGCGGAGTCTCCGGCAGAAGAATCAGATACCGGTGATATCCCTCATCGGGTATACCAACGCAGGAAAATCCACTTTGCTGAACGGACTGACCAAAAGCCGGGTGCATGTGGAGAATAAACTCTTTGCGACCTTAGACCCCACCAGTCGGCGGCTGCGCTTCCCTCGCGAAAGAAACATCCTCATCACGGATACGGTTGGTTTCCTGCGCAACCTGCCCCAAGACCTGCTGGAAGCATTTCGAGCAACGCTGGAGGAATCCAAGGAAGCCGACCTGCTTCTGCACGTGATCGACCTCAGCCACCCGCGGTTTGAAGAACAGATGGAGGCCGTGGAAAAAATTTTGGAAGAACTGGAACTAACCCGCATCCCTTTGCTCAGGGTTTTCAACAAGGCGGACAAGGTAGATCCGGTAACAGCCAACCGCCTCGGCCAGGCCTTCGGCGCGGTATGCATTTCGGCCTTGGATCCGGGAACATTCCCCCCCTTGCTGGAGAAAGTCGAGGCACAACTTTCCCTTTCCTCAACCAGCCTTTCCGATCAACCTGAAACAGCCTGTCATCCTCCCATGGAGACCCAGGTTCTCTCCCGAGGGGCCGTCTGAAAAATCCATTTTGGAAAAGGGGGGTTCAAAATCATGCCTATCTATGAATATGAAGCAACTTCTCCAGGAAGGAGATGTAAAAAATGTGCGGCAACTTTTGAAGTCCTCCAACGCCTTTCCGACCCCCCCCTCAACTCCTGTCCCATATGTGGCCAGGGCATAAAACGGAAAATTTCCCGATCCCGGGTGATTCTACCGGGCTCGGCCAGAGGCAGTAATGAAGTAGAACAGAAAGTGGCTGAATATGAAAGGCAGGGCATGTACAGCCACGCTGCCGAACTGGCGGACAAAGAAAGCGAAAAACCCGAGAAAACTTATCTCAAAGAGCGGGCCATGGATGACTATAGAAAAGCCGGCTACGAATTCTGAGGAAAGGATACCCTTGTCAAAAAAATCCCATAAAAAAATTCTCCTTCCTTCGTTTTCACCCTCCGAAATATTGGAAATATTTAAAGCCCCCCGCCCTCGGGCTTTTACCTTGACGGAAATTGCCCAGACCCTTGATACGGCACCGGACCAGCGCAAAAAACTGCGCCGGGCGTTACAGGACCTGGTCGATGCGCACAAAATCGTTAAGCTTGACCGCAGGCATTACGTTCTACCTCCGCGGGCGAAGGTTATCGTCGGTCGGGTTCAGTTGCACCGGGACGGGTTCGGCTTTCTGGTACCTGAAGATGCCAGTCTTCAGGAAATTTTTTTGGGCCGGCAGGAAACCCGGAATCTGATGCATCGCGACCGGATCGCCCTCCACCTGGGCCCAAAAGACCGGGGACGCAAACATAGACCCCGAGCGGTAGAAGTTTTAGAGCGTGCCCATCGGCGGATTGTAGGTCGTTATATGGCCCGGTCAAAATATGATTTCGTCATCTCCGACGACCATCGTCTGGCCCAAGAAATTCGCATCCCCAAGAAGGTCACAGGCGGAGCCCATGAAAACGATATCGTCCTGGCGGAGATCACCCGCTATCCGACCCAGCAGGAAGGCCCGGAAGGAAGAATTCTGAAAGTCCTCGGTGCTCCTGATGACCCCCGCCTCGACTCGGAGATTATGATTCACAAATATGACCTGCCGGACGCTTTTCCTCCGCAAGTCCTTAAAGAAGCGGAGGCTATTTCCCCAAAAATTTCTCCGGAGGGACGTTCCGCCAGAAAAGACTTGAGAAATCTGAACTTCTTTACCATTGACGGGGAGACGGCCCGCGACTTCGACGACGCCGTAGCGATTTCCCGCCTGGCAGGGGGTTTTTTCCGGCTCTGGGTCTCCATCGCCGACGTCAGCCATTATGTAAAGGAAGGATCGAGCCTGGACCAGGAAGCCATGCAACGGGGAACAAGCGTCTATTTTCCCGAACGCGCCCTGCCCATGCTTCCACCCCGTCTTTCCACCGGAATCTGCAGTCTTAACCCGCAAGAAGACCGGTTGACCATGACCGTGGCTATGGAATTTGACCGGCAGGGGCGGATGACCGGCGCAGAATTTATTCCCAGTGTTATCCACAGCCGGGCCCGCCTCACCTACACCATGGTTAGAGAAATGCTTCTGAATGGCAACCAGGAATTTATTGCTCGTTATCCCTCTATTTTTGAAGACCTGCGGACCATGGCTGACCTTGGCCGGTTGCTTCGCGCCCAAAGGACGGCCCGGGGTTCAATAGACTTCGACCTGCCGGAATCCCAAGTGGTCCTGGACGTCCAGGGGCAGATTGAAGAAATCGTCCGCGCGGAGCGGCACATCGGTCACCGGATCATCGAGGAATTCATGATCGCAGCCAATGAAGCGGTAGCCGGATTTCTCACCCGGGAAAAGGTTCCTTTTGTGCAACGGGTGCACGAACCGCCAGATGAAAAGAAAATTCTTGAGTTCAAGGAATTCGTCTCCCATTTGGGGTATCGATTCATTTACAAGAAAGAACTTCATCCCCAAATTTTTCAGCGCCTTCTGGAGAAGGCCCGGGGAAAACCAGAAGAGAAATCCGTTCATTATTTGCTCCTCCGGTGCATGAAACAGGCCCGGTATTCGGAGAATGCACAGGGCCATTTTGCCCTTGCCTCCCCCCACTACCTGCACTTTACCTCTCCTATTCGCCGCTACCCGGACTTAGTGGTCCATCGCATTTTAAAAGAAGCGATCCCGGCCGGTAAAATGCCGGCCAAGCGCCGCCAGCGCTGGGTGAAAAAGCTTCCGCATATTGCTGAGCATTCTTCCCAGCGGGAACGCTTAGCCATGGAGGCCGAACGCGAGATCGTTGACCGCAAGAAAGTACAGTTCATGAGAGACAAGGTTGGCCAGGAATTCAATGGGTACATCTCCGGAGTTCTCCCCTTCGGCATCTTCGTGGAGTTAGAGGACTTCTTTATAGAAGGTCTGGTCCACATGACCCGGCTTCCTAAGGATCGATACCAGTTTTTAGAAACGAAGCATACGCTCCTGGGGGAGGATAGCAAAAAAACTTTTCGCCTGGGAAATCGAGTGAGAGTGAGGGTGGATGCGGCCAACCTGGAACGCCGACAGGTTGATTTTAGCCTCATCCAGTGATAGAAAAGAATGATGGAATTTATCCGGGAAGAAAAAAATTTCCAACGCGAATTTAAAAATCCAGTCCTGACCATCGGGAATTTCGACGGGGTACACCTGGGCCACCAGCGCATCTTCCAGCGGGTCAAGGAGAAAGCCAGAGAGATCGGCGGGGAATCCATCGTTTACACTTTTGATCCTCATCCCGTGGAATTGCTGGCCCCGGAGCGCAAGCCCCTCTTGATCACTCCCCTGAGAGAAAAACTCCGCCTGATCGAAGAAGAAGGCATCGACGTAGCTATCTGCGCCAATTTCTCCCCAAGGTTCGCCAGCCAAACGCCGGAGGATTTCGTCAAAGACATCCTTTACGATCAGATTAAAATCCGCCAGCTTTTTGTGGGGCACGACTACACCTTCGGTAAAGACCGCCGGGGAAACATCGCCATGCTTATCAACCTCGGGAAAAAGCTCGGGTTCAACGTGGAAGTAGTTGAAGCCGTTCGGGTAGCGGGGGCGGTCGTCTCCAGCACCCGCATCCGGGAACTCGTCCAAAAGGGTGAAATGCCGGAGGCGGCCAAAATGCTGGGCCGGAACTATTCTCTGTCCGGCAAGGTGATCCGCGGCCACGGCCGGGGCAGCAAGCAGTTAGGATTCCCCACGGCTAATTTAAAACCCGAAGGGGATCTTTTCCCCAAACCGGGGATCTACGCCACGTGGACCTATTATGAAGGCAGGATATATGCGGGAGTGGCCAACTTAGGATGGAACCCCACTTTCCACGACCAGAAATTTTCCATTGAAGTGCATATCCTCAATTTTGACCGGGATATCTATGGCCAGCCCTTGCGGGTAGAATTTGTAGAGCGCCTGCGCGACGAAATCACTTTCCGCGGACCGGAAAAACTAATCGCCCAGATCACAAAAGACATTTCCCGGGCGAAAAGTATTTTAAAAGTTTCTTAACCTTCTCCGCTGCGGGCCCTTTCCCACACCAAAAAATCCTTGCCCACTTTCCTTTGCGGATTGGGCAGTAACTTCATAAAGATCGGCAAGAAAGAGGCAGGGAGATATTGAGTGCCGGCCAAGCGGCGGGAAATATGTTGCGCCAATTTTCCCCCTTTATTTCCGCTAAGAGAGCGCCGAAAGGGATCTCGCAGCTTGTTGTAACGGTAGAAGTTAAGCGCTCAAATAGGAACGCACAACCGCCTCCTTGGCCAAACGAAGCATCTTCCTGCCTCTCCGGGCTTGAAAATACTCTGGAAATTTAAAAATGAAGGTGGGCGAGTTAGAAAATCCTCTTGACATAACCCAGCGTCCGGTTATTATTTCTATGCAGGTTTTATAAGTCAAAATGAGCTGCGTTATCACGATCTCCATCTCTATGACTGAATAAGAAGCCTTGGGGAGAGCCTGACCATGAACGAGTGGAAAAAAACCTCGTGTATCCTTTGTTTCAATAACTGTGGCCTCGAGGTTCTTACCGCGGGCAGCAAAATCTTGAAAGTCAGGTCCGACAAGGAGAATCCCCGCTCTCAGGGATACCTGTGCCGGAAAGGTGCGAACATCGCCTATTTCCAGAATAACCCGGAACGGTTGAAGTTTCCTCTGCAACGTGCTGGAGATCGCTGGGAGCGTATTTCCTGGGATCGTGCGCTCGATGAAATTGCCGGCAGGCTGAAGGAGATCGTGCAAGCCAATGGGCCAAGGTCTGTCGCCTATATGGGAGGTGGCGGTCAGGGTTGCCATTTTGAAGCCGCTTTCGGCGTACGTTTTCTGCATGGATTGGGATCGAAAAATCATTACAGCCCCTTGGCCCAGGAACTTACCGGCTTCTTCTGGGTTATGGGTAAGGCTTTCGGCCGACAATACCTGCATCCCCTCCCGGATGTTCATCGTTCCGACTTCCTCGTTTTCTGGGGGGCCAATCCCATGGTCAGTCATGACATCCCCCGCGCCCCTCTGATCTTAAGGAACAAGAAAAAAGAGCCAGGTTCTCTTATCGCCGTAGTAGATCCGCGAAAAACGGAGACTGCCAATCTGGCCGACATCCATCTGCAGCTAAGGCCCGGGACAGACGCTTTGCTTTTTAAGGCGATGATCAAGATCCTGTTGCATGAAGATCTCGTGAATGGGGATTATTTGGCAACAAAGGTCAACGGCTTTGAGGCCGTCCGGGGATGGTTTGATGATGTGGATGTGGATGAAAATTGTCGGGTTTGTGGCCTGGATTCCGATGCTGTCCGCAAGTTCACCCGGCTGTTTGCTACCCGCAAAACGGCCATGCGCAGTGACCTGGGCATCCTGATGGGGCGCCACAGCACTCTGAATTCCTATCTGGAATTGATCCTGCTTGCGCTGGCCGGACGCCTTGGGGTTCCAGGCGGGAATGTTTTTTCGGGCCACCTGATGCCGCTGGGATCTCATACCCCCGAGGACGACCCCCGGACTTGGAAAACCCTAATCACAGACATCCCCTTGATCATGGGCGTTTTTCCGCCCAATGTGCTGCCGGAAGAAATCAATAATGACCACCCCCAGCGCATCCGCGCCCTGATCGTCAGCGGCTCCAATCCTTTACGTTCCTACGCCGACACCACCGCCTATGAGAAGGCCTTGGCCAAGCTGGACTTGTTAGTAACAATTGAAGTAGCCATGAGTGAGACAGCGGTTCTTTCCCATTTTGTCCTGCCGGCCAAGTCCGGCTATGAGAAATGGGACGGTACCTTTTTCCAGGGGAATTACCCGGAGTACTACTTCGACATGCGCCGACCTGTGGTCCAGGCAGATGGAGAACAGGTAGAGGAAGCCAATATTTTCATTGGACTGGCGGAAAGGCTGGGTATGATTCCGGATTACCCTGCAAAGCTTGGGGATCAGGCCCGGGACCGGGCGATC
>JAOUFX010000755.1 GCA_029857975.1 Deltaproteobacteria bacterium
GCCGGTAAGCAGGGAGGAGAGGGAGGGGAAAATTTTCTTCATGTGCGATGCCCTCTGACCTTAAAACAGGATTTCCATGGCCTGATAAGGGCAGACCGGAATGCACAGCTCACAGGCAATGCATTTGTCCCGTTTAAACAAGACACCCATCGTTTTTCTATCGACGTCCAACGCTTTGGTTGGGCAGATGCTAATGCAAGCCGTGCAGTGGGTACAGCGGTCTTCATGCCATTTAACATCCTGAGCCAAAGGTTGGATCTCCACACCTATCTCGTTGAGATATTTAAACCCTGCCTCCATCCCAGCTTTCTTCCCGGTGAGCTCTAACACGAGCCTTCCTTCCTCCTTGGGGGTAATCCGGGCTCTCATGATATTGACGATCAAATCATAATCCTTGACGAGTTTCGAGATCACGGGTTGATCGACAAGATGGGAGGGGTAATTGAGAACAATCCTTTTTTTCTGCATGGGGCACTCCTTTTTAAGCACAATGATCGATGAACAATGATCATTGGCCATTGATCATTGATTTTTTATGTTTTTTTGATGGGTCGTTCTTTTAAGGGTTTAAAAACAATCCCAGAATCCACCGAAGGGAGAACCTCAACAGGTTGGGTTAAGAAGAACTTCCCTGCTTCGATCCATTCCTTCAAGGTTTTTGCGACCTCTCTGGCTTTCAAATAACTGGAAAGGCCAGAAGTTGGGATCTCTTTACCCTGGACCGTAATCCTGCCGCTCTTGAGTTGCTTATAATTCACCTCGGCAAGGCTTCCGGGAATAGATTGAGGATAGGACTCACTGTAGTCCACCACCTGAGCAAATATCTCTTCATCCCGAACCGTAGTAAATCGAAGCATCTCCTCATCCAAAACAGGAATGGGAACTCCGATACCAACAGTAAGGGTCACCCCATACCCCGTATAAGAAGTTCCCCGAAGCCATTTTGGACTCATCATCTTGAGATCTCCCGTGACGCAGAGAGTTCCTGCCGGCGTTTTAGGAACTCCTCCATCCGTCCTTTTCACTCCTGGGTTATGCTGGGTTCCACTCCCCGCGACATACCCTATGCCTCCACCAAGGAATATTCGGGTTCCAATACCTATCGTTTTGTAATAGGGATCATTGAGCAGAGGGCTCAACTGCCCTGCACTGCTGTAATTCGCATTGCCCATTTGAGGTTGGAGAACTCCCATATAGGTATAGATAACTTTTTCCGATAGATTGACAGCCACGTTGTAGTTCTGATAGGCGTTTCGGATATTTAATAGAACGGCTTCATTCATATCTTTCAAGGAGATGTAAGTCTCCAGTGTCTTTTTGGGATAGCAATCTGTCCCATAAGCGGTTGCCGTTAATCTCACATCTTTTCCGGCCACCATTTCTTCAATCACATAGGCTCCTCCATAAGAAAACTTTCCCGGGAAGATTTTATTCCTGGGGTCATCATCTGGCATTGCTGTTGCTCCCAAGAAAAAATCTACCGCAGCAAGACCCGTATAAACCGGGACATCGTTGAGAGTCGCCTTTCCACCCCCCAACTTGATCCGGGGTTTTGAATGCCCCACATTGAAATAAGCCCCTGAAGAACACATGGGGCCGAAGGTCCCAGTGGTCACAACATCCACTTCCTGAGCAGCCCTCTTCACTCCCTTTTCAGCAGCATAATCAATAATCTCCTCAGCAGTTAATACAACCGCCTTCCCTTTCTTAATCTTCTCATTTATTTCCTCAATGGTTTTAACCATGTTTTTCCTCCCTGTTCCATTTCAGATTTCGGATTTCGGATTTTAGATTTTAATTCTAAACTCTTCATTCTTAACGCTTAATTCAAATCTGTTCCCCTCACGGGGCCGTCCATGATCCATAACATAAGATCACCCCCCCCCCGATTTATCCGGGGGAAATCCGAAATCCTAATATCGAAATTCGAAACAATTTAAAAATTTGTTTCAATTTAGCTGTTTGAATTCAAACTCTAAACTTTTCGTTTCGGTTATTCGAATTTCGAAAATTTGTGCTTGTTTCGGATTTCGTGTTTCGTATTTCGAATTTGAATGGAGCCCCACGGGCAAGCCCGTGGTCCCCAAAAACCATACCCACCTACGCCAAGGCTTCGGTGGGTCATCCGCCGATCAGCGAAATCCGCCGAAGCATGACACAATCATCGCTTATGGAAATTCTATCCGGAGTTACGCATTCCTCCACGGCCAAGGCCGTGGTCTCCTGCGTAGGCGGATGAAAATCCCTTGGAGAGTACGAGGAACTATCAATGACAGCGATTGTGACCCTAACCAATAAAATAATTAGAAAATCCGCTTGATAAGATTTTTAATGACATTCCTGGTGGATCTGCCGATTTCATTCCCCGTAACTTCTGAGGGATGACGATTTTATGAAGGATTTTAATTGACAATTAGCTGAGATTAAGTAAAAATTGATGGCGTTTGGCGGTGTAGCTCAGTCGGTCAGAGCATGCGGCTCATATCCGCAGTGTCCGGGGTTCAAATCCCTGCACCGCCACCAATCCTTACGACAGGTTAGGCGATTGCGTAAATTCCCTTCTGC
>JAOUFX010000754.1 GCA_029857975.1 Deltaproteobacteria bacterium
AAAAACGCACTCATTCCGATCGTCACCCTGGCCGGCATGAATCTGGTGATCATGGTTTCAAGCGCCGTAGCCATCGAAACGGTATTTTCCTGGCCTGGCGTAGGACTGCTTATGTATCATGGGGCCGTCTACCGGGATTTTAATGTCGCCCAGGGAGTAGTTCTTTTAATATCGGTGAGTATGGTCGGAGTGAATTTACTCGTGGATATCTTATATGCTTATATAGACCCGCGCATCCGCTATCAGTAAGTGCCCCAAGAACCCAACAAAGGGAAAAAGATGGAGAAGTTCGTATATTTTTGGGGGAAGGTTGCAGATTTCTGGAAAAGAGCTCCGAAGGGGCCCCTGATGGTGCTCATTTTGCTTTTTGCTACGGGAATTTTTGCCGATTTTTTAACCTTCGGCCATGATCCCGAAATTGGCGACCCCAGACAAAGGTTATTACCGCCTTTTTGGTATGACGGGGGGATGACCAAATATCCCCTGGGCACGGATACCATGGGGAGGGACATACTGACTCGCTTGATTTATGGCTCGAGAGTTTCTCTGGTGGTGGCTTTTGCGGCCGTGCTTTTGTCCTCGGTCATAGGAACGATTTTGGGCATATTAGCCGGGTATTTTGGGGGATGGGTAGATCAAGTGGTCATGCGTTTTACCGATTCCTGGCTTAGTATCCCTACCGTTATGTTCGGAATCTTGTTAGCCGTTATTGTAGGTCCAGGTGTCTTTAACATCGTCATCATTATGGGTCTTGTTTTCTGGACCCGATATGCTCGGGTTACCAGAGGTGAAACCTTAAGTCTAAAAACCAGGGAATTTGTGCAGCTGGCTATTGTAGCAGGGTGTAGCAAATTTCGAATCATGAGAAAACATATCCTCCCGAATGTATTGAACAATGTAATCACCCTCGCTTCCATGCAGATTGGCGTCGTTGTTGTCGTAGAGGCTACGCTTACTTTCCTGGGGGTCGGGGTTCCGCCCCCCAAACCCGCCTGGGGGCTGATGCTGTCCGAGGGCCGAGGAGGTTTACTCGCCGGCTACTGGTGGTTAGTCATGTTTCCCGGGGTGGCCATCGCCATGTTGGTAATGTCCTTTAACCTGATCGGAGACTGGCTTCGCCTTTATTTAGACCCGCATTACAGGAATATTGAAGCATGAATAAGGACCAAAAACATCTTTTGCAGGTTGTCGGATTGACCACCTACTTTTTTTCCTTTCGGGGAGAGAGAATCGTAAAGGCGGTGGATAATGTCTCGTTCGCGG
Organism: Deltaproteobacteria bacterium; assembly: GCA_029857975.1. Next base: position 1,264 of record JAOUFX010000754.1, read on the forward strand.
TAAGAAAAGGAGAAAGACTGGCGATTATCGGGGAGTCAGGCTGCGGCAAGAGTACAGTCGCGCTCTCTCTCCTTCGGGTTTTACCCCCTTCCGCTAAAATCGTAGCCGGAGAAATTCTCTTTGCAGGGGAAGACCTTCTCAAAAAAACTCCCAAAGAAATGGCGAGGGTTCGCGGAAAGCAGCTTTCCATGATCCTGCAAGACACAATGCTTTCATTGGATCCCGTCTTTTCCATAGGAAATCAGATTGGGGAGACTCTGGAAAGGCACACGAATCTAAGGGGAGAGGCCCTAAGAGGACGGACAAAGCAACTTCTTCTGGATGTAAGGATACCGGAACCGGAAAGGCGCCTGAAGCAGTTTCCCCATCAAATGAGCGGGGGGATGAGGCAAAGAATCGTGGGGGCCATTGCCCTTAGTTGTGAGCCCAAATTGCTTATCGCCGACGAGGCGACTACCAACCTGGACGTCACGATCCAACTTCAATACCTTAACTTGCTGAAGGAAATTCAGAAAAAAACCGGGGTGACTTTGCTGTTTATTACCCATAATCTGGGTATCGTCGCTGAATTGTGTGAAAACGTGATCGTCATGTACGCCGGAAAAATTGTAGAGCGTTCACCGGTTATGGAAATTTTCGACGACCCCGGCCATCCTTATACCAAGGCTCTTTTGCAGGCTGCCTTCGGTCTGCAAGACTTGAGCAAAAGGAAACCTATTCCCGGTGAGCCTCCGAATCTGGCCAACCTGCCCCCGGGATGTAGCTTTCATCCTCGTTGCCCTTATGGGAAAGAACGTTGCCGGCAGGAAGAACCTGTCGAAATATCTTTGAACCCGGCGAGATCGGTAAAATGTTGGTATCCAGTAACCATAGGATCACAGAATATTCCCATGCCGAAAATCGAAGATGCCGGGAATTTTAAAAATTTGATTGGGTAAACGATTTTAAAAAGCTTGTATCAATTTAGCGTTTTGAAAAGCCACGCTAAATTTCATTGAAAAGTGAAAATTGATGATCTCGTAAAAAGTCGGCAGAAGAGTCATTGCGAGCGAAAGCGAAGCAATCTCGTTTTTATAAGTCCTTGAAAATACGGGATTGCTTCGCCGTCCCGCATTGGCGGAACTCCTCGCAATGACGAAAACGAGACTTTTTACGAGTCCATCAAAATTGCCAATTGAAAAATGCAAATTTTTCTGTAAAACCATAGTCATTTTTGAAATTTTCAATTTAATTTTTGCATTGGGCATTGAAGTCTAGCCAATTTTATCAAAGGGCTAAACTGTTACAAAAGCTTCATTGCTT
>JAOUFX010000756.1 GCA_029857975.1 Deltaproteobacteria bacterium
CCGCAGAGACCGCCGAGAACGCAGAGAAAATACGTCAGAAATGAAAAAATAAAAAGACAATCATGCCAAACCAAAAATTCGATTGCCCGATGGGCGATTGCAATTTTTTTATTTTACCAATATATTTTTCTCTGCGTTCTTTGCGCTCTCTGCGGTGAAAGATTTTTTAATTCTTTTTTTGAGAGTGGCAATCAGCGCCGGGACGACCTGCAAATAGTTCCCTACCAGACCAACGTCGGCTACCCGAAAGATCGGTGCCTGAGGATCAGAATTAATGGCCAATATTTTTTCGGAGCCTTGCATGCCTACCAAATGCTGGACAGCTCCGGAAATTCCGACTCCAATGTATAACTTGGGAGCCACTGTTTTCCCCGTCTGGCCGACCTGTCGTTCATAGGGCATCAATCCAGACTCCACAACCGGCCGGGAACAAGCCACTACCCCCCCAATCAAATCAGCCAATTCCTGCAGCATGGGCATGGAGGCCGGATCGCAAGCCCCCTTTCCAGCAACGACCAGGGCGGGGGCTTGGCCAACATCCACCCTGCTGGCCTGGGGGGCTTCTTTCAGGAAATCAATAATTTTGGCCATTTCTCCTGCGGGCGGATTCCACGGCTGCAAGTGAATATCGTCCTTGGGAGTGGCTTCCTTTTCCAAGGCTTTCATTATCTTTGGCCTGACCGTACTCATTTGGGGGCGATGCTCCTGACAGTAGATGGTGGCCATGATGTTGCCCCCGAAGGTTGGCCGGGTCATTAAAAGATATCCCTTTTCTTCATCAATATCCAAAGCGGTGCAATCAGCGGTGAGGCCCGTATTTAGATAAGTGGCCACGATTCCAGAAAGATCTCTTCCCAAAGGAGTAGCTCCCATTAACAGGATTTCCGGCTTGATTCGCCGACACAGGTCCGCAAGGGCTTCCCCGTAAGTCCGGGAGAGATAGCTTTGGAGCAAGGGATGATCGATTACCTGAACTTCTTCGCAACCATAGGCGATGGCTTCTTTGGCGATTTCTTGCATTTGGTACCCCACCAGAAGGCCGATTACCTTCGCCTTTCTTTTGGCGGCCAACTCCCTCCCTTTTCCTATTAGCTCCCAGGATACCGGGGCTCCCCGGCCGTTCGTAACTTCGATGAAGACGGCCACACCTTGGTAATCAACCAGGCCCCCCGTGAAATCTTCTTTTCTTTCCTGAGTTACTTTTTGACGCCTTTTCTTTTCGGAACGAACCGCCCCCACCGGACAGACTTCAGAGCATTTTCCGCATCCGATACAGGCTTCCGGGTCAATAACCGCCACCCCCTCCGCGGAAAGGCGGATGGCACCCACCGGGCATTCGCTCAGACAAATCTGACAGCCGATGCAGGAGTCCGGGATAATTTCGGCGACTTCAAATCCTTTGGCATTCCTGGGCATCTGATTTCAAGCCTCCCAATGAGAGAGAAGCTGGGCAGCAAACTTCTTATCGGCCAGGAGAGCCTCAACGGATTGTTCCACAGCCCCCTGCAGACCTTCATGGGCATGGAACTTTGGCCCCCCTTCCCGTACCGGTGGAGAAAAGATCTTTTTCACCCAGGTAGGCGAGCCCTTCAATCCCACCTTTTGCAGGTCCGCTTGGATGTCTTCCGCCCTCCAGACTATCACCTCTGACCGCAGGGAATGGAGCAGTAAAGGGAGGGAAGCTCGCCTGGGTTTGGCCAGCTCCAATTCAGCAGTCACCAAGGCCGGTAGAGGTCCGCGGATCACTTCTGTTCCTCCTTCCACCTTTCTGTGAACCTGTATCTGTCGTTTGTTTTCGTCGATCCATTGAATGGCGATTACGCAGGTTAACTGCGTATATCCCAGCCGGGTGGCTATATTTGGTCCGGTCTGGCCCGTGTCACCGTCGATCGCCTGCTTGCCGCAAAAGACGAGGTCTACCGGGAGATGCCGGTTTAACCTCTCAATGGCCTTGACCAGCGTATAACTCGTGGCCAGGGTGTCGGCACCGGCAAAAGGGCGATCGGAGAGGAGGATGGCCTCATCAGCCCCCAGGGACAACGCTTCTCTGAGAACCTGCTCCGCCTGGGGCGGACCCATGCTGATGGCGGTTACCTTGCCGCCGTATTGCTCTTTCAGGCGCAGACCTGCTTCTAAGGCCACTATATCAAAGGGATTGGAAATAGACTCGACCCCGGAGCGAATCAGGGTGTTGGTTTGGGGGTCAATCTTGACCTCAGCCGTATCGGGAACCTGTTTGATGCAACAGAGAAAATGCATGGTTTTAAAGAAGCCGTAAGTCGCAAGTTGTAAGGCGCAAGGGGTAAAAGCTTTTCGCGATCATGGTTTTACTTACACTCACACTGACACCCACACTCATTCAAGTAAACCGCTGAATATCTGGCCTTCGACAAATTCTATAAGCATAACCCTTACCCGCGTGATTCCCAGCATCTTGCATACCCTCCACCGTTTTTCACCATCCCAAATCCGGAAGCATTCCCCATCAAACCAAACTTGAATGGGGTCAACCCGGCCTTGGGAGAGAATAAAACGGCATAGAATTTCCAGGGATTCCCGGTG
>JAOUFX010000757.1 GCA_029857975.1 Deltaproteobacteria bacterium
AATCGAAGCTGATTTCCGCCTGTTTCTCACCCTCCGCCTTGGCCTTGGCCACCATCTCCGGGTACATTTGCTTGAATTCATGGGTTTCTCCGGCGATGGCCTCCTGAAGGTTTTCCTTCGTGGATTGAATCCCTCCCAGGACCCGTAAGTGGGCATGAGCATGGACGGTTTCGGCCTCGGCGGCCGCCCTGAACAGCTTGGCCGCTTGCTTAAAACCTTCTTGTTCCGCTTTCTTGGCGAAAGCCAAATATTTGCGGTTGGCCTGGGATTCCCCGGCAAAGGCCTCTAGCAAATTCTTTTCCGTTTGTGAACCCTTCAATGCCATTTCAGAATCTCCTTTCTGCGGTTGAATTGAAAAGGGGCACAAGATATTTTTTCTTGTACCCCCCTAAACCAAACTTCGGTTTAATTTATTCCCCAGGCCTGTAAATAGCCGTTTTTTTCGCAGCCCTCTAAAGAGGCCTCTCGATCGTTTCCCCTTTAGGGCGATTAGCGGACATCTTCTTCGGTAACCATTCCTCGTCTTTCTACATTATAAACATAATCCTGTACGATCCCGTTTTTGATGAATACTTCCATTTTCTGTCTTTCATACTTGGGTAGGGTCCACCAGGCGGAATATTCTTCTTTATAATATTGATAAACGTATTTTTCTGCTCCTGAGGGTAATTTTTCGATCTTCGCGGGCTGCCCCAAAATTTCTACAACCCCTGCTGTGGTCGTCTGGCCTTTGATGATTTCGCCTCTTTGGCTGGCGTCAATCCTTTTTCCTTCCATAATCGTTGGGCCGCAACCGATGGTGAATACCAATAAAAGAATAGCAATCAATCCTATGAATCTCATCTTTTCCTCCTTTCGAATATTTATGGTTTAGAGGTGGTTATTCTTTCAGGATGGCTTCTTTGCCTTCCGTACGCAGTTTGTAAGTTTGCACAACCCCGTCTTTGAGGGTCACTTCTAATTTTTGCTTGTCCACCGCATCCATCGTCCACCAATGGCGATTTTTCATTTCATAGCCATAAACATACATCTGTTCCCCGGTGGGTAAATTTTCAGTTTTATCGGGTTTGCCGAATAAGGCTTCAACCTTTTGTACGTTAGATACGCCGGGCATCAACTGTTTTAATTTGGCAGAGTCGATCTTTCTTCCTTCGATCATCGTAGGAGCGCAGCTGAAGATAAAAGCCAAGAGAAGTACCAGAATCACGCTTATGTACCGCATTTTTAATTCTCCTTTCTTTTTTTAGAATTTGCTTCCAATCGTCAACATATTATAGGTAAAAATTAATAAACAATAAATAGGGTGAATACCTTATTTGACCGAGAAAAATACAGTATTTAGGGCAGGGTTTAAGCCGGATTCCTAAAGATGGGGTAATTTGAACCCCAATTTTATTCCAGATACGCACCTTTATCCGCGCTGGTCGCGTGTTTGGCAAAGTAGGCTAACCAGCCATGGGTCACTTTCGGCGGAAGGGCCTTCCAGGTTGCTTTTCTTCGGTTGATCTCCTCGTCGTTTAATTCTACGTTTAAGCGGCGGCTGGGGATGTCGATGTCGATGATGTCCCCATCGTGCAAAACTGCGATCGGGCCCCCGACCATAGCTTCCGGGGCCAGATGCCCGATACAGGGCCCGCCGGAGGTTCCCGAAAATCTTCCGTCCGTAACCAGGGCCACGGACTTGTCGAGGCCCATCTCAACAATGAGGTAAGTGGTCATGACCATTTCCCTCATCCCCGGTCCACCCCTGGGCCCTTCGTAGCGGATGACTAAGACTTCCCCGGCTTGCACCTTTCCTGACAATAAGGCATTAATACAATCTTCTTCCTGTTCAAAGACGCGGGCCGGCCCCCGGTGCTTCTGCATTTCCGGCTGCACCGCGGTCTGCTTGACTACGGAAATTCCCAGGTTGCCGGTCAATACCGCAATTCCTCCCTCCTTGTTCCGGGGGTTGTGCAGGGGTCGGATAACTTGGGGGTCCCTGATTTCAGCTTTTTGCAAATTGGCCGCAAGAGTTTGGCCGCTGGCGGTCATAACGCTGGTGTCCAGAAGGGACGCCATCGATTTCATGACCGCCTGGAGTCCGCCGGCCCGTCCAAAGTCTTCCATCAGGTAAGCCGGATCAGAAGGTTTTATCTCCATGATGGAGGGGGTCTGGCGGTTGATGCGGTCGAAGTCCTCCAGGGTAAAGGGATATCCTAATTCGTGAGCGATGGCCGGAAAATGGATGGCTAAGTTGGTAGACCCGCTGGTGGCGCAAGACACTTTGACTACATTCTGGAAGGCTTTTGGGCTCATGATGTCTCGGGCGTGAAGATGGTTGCGCAAGTTTTCCATAACCTTTCGGCCGGCCTCTTCGGCCAATCTCTCCAGAGCAGCATCGGTCGCACACAATCCGGAATTCCCGGGCAAGGAGAGACCAAAGGCTTCGGCGACGATGCCCATGCTGTTGGCGGTTCCCATGACGCAACAAGCTCCCGGACCCGGGCAGGCACAGCTTTCTACCGTGTTTAATTCCTCCCGAGTAATTTTGCCCTGCTTGTACAGGACAAAATATTTGC
>JAOUFX010000758.1 GCA_029857975.1 Deltaproteobacteria bacterium
GCCGGAGATGCAACCCAGCAGGCCGGAAGCCACGATGGCGACTTTAGCGGGACCGCCTGCGGACCAGCCTGCCAAGGCTGTGGCCAGATCAATGAATAATTTCCCCAGCCCCGTTTTCATGGTAAAAATTCCGAAGAGAACGAAATGGAAGACAAAAGTGGCGACCACTCCCAGGGGGACTCCGTAAATCCCTTCGGTTCCCAGGTACATCTGGTCGATGATGCGAGTGGGGGAGAAGCCCCGGTGGGAGAGTATGGAGAGGCCAGGAAGGTTGGCCAGGTGAGGCCCCAAGTAGCAGTAGGCCAAGGAGAAGAGTCCCAGGATGGCCAGGGGGATTCCGATACTGCGGCGGGTACCTTCCAGAATGAGCAGGATAGCAAAGTTGCCCAAAATGAAGTCCCGGGTGTTGGGATAACCGGCACGATAGATAAACTGATCGAAGTCCAAGATGATGTAACTCGAAAAAGCAAAGGACAAAACCGCCAGCGTAACTTCAAAATAGGGGACCTTCTGGGGGTCGAGGTTGAATTCTTTCTTTCCCAAGATCGCCCGCAAGGCGTCCCAGAGCATGAAAAGAAGAGGAATCCCCAAAGCGGCCAGCATACAGAAGGTCCAGATCGCGAAACCCCTACCGGATGATTCTCCCAGATATTGTTTCCAATTCTGGAGTATGATTAAAAAACCATAGGAGTAGGATCCCAGACCGACGATTGAAGCTGCCAGGTCCCAATAAGGGACGGCTGGGGAGCGAAGAAGATCTCGCGTTTTCATGGCCAGGGCCAAAAAGAACCCGATGGCGAAAACCAGACCGGTGGCGGCTGCGCCGAGTTTCAGGATACTTTGAAATCCTAAGGCCAAGATCGATCCGGCCATGAAGGAAAAAATCACTTCGTAGGTCCATGTCCACCCCCGATTCTTGATTTTGATCTTGCGGGTGGGATAGACCAAAAAAATGAGGGAAAGAACAAAGGAGAGGTGAAAACAGCGGTGTTTCCATTCCTGGAGCACGCCAAAACCCGCCGTGTAGATATGGAATAGAGCAAGAATAATGCACATGATTAGAGCCGCTTTCGCGGCGATACCCTTTAAATGGCGGAAGCGCAGCTCCGGGTCAAAGGTCTCGACTAACTCTTTGACCTTTTCCTCATCAACCTGGTAGGCGATGACCTTTTCTTCTTGGGAAGGTTGTTCCTGCTCCATGGTTTTTAAACTTTCCGGTTTCTATTTGCTTTGAATTGCGCGGTGTAAATAAAATCCCCACCAATAAATAAGACGCACCTTTTCCACTTGGATGTGGATCAACCCATCCCCGACCCGAGCTGAAACGTTGATCTCTGGTTCTTCTTTGAAGCGGAATCGGTCCTGCCAATCCCTTTGGACTCTCCAGTAGATGGAGGGAACCACTCTTTTCATCCCCGAAATACGAAACCAGCGGCCCTCTCGCACCAATTGCTCTCCGGGGAACAAATTGTAGGGGAGCCCGGCCCCTTGCCCCTGAAACCGGGTTTCGGTTAGGACAATCCTGTACTCTGGATCGATGACAAAAGATTCCCATACATCGCTGAGAGCGATGGAATGCCTATATCCCAATCGAAAGGTATCCCCTGGGGCAACCAGTTTCAGCCAAAGGATTTTATCCGCCAGGCTGAGGGAAAAAGCCCAAACGGGATAGAGAGCGACAAAAAGCCCTCCACCCAGAAAGATCAAGGACAGGAAGATCCCTTTCCGCATAATCATCAAAAAGCCCCGCATAGAAAGAATAGGTTCTCTATACGGGGCTTGCAGCTAAGGCCTCCGAAACCTGCGCAACCGGCGCGCCGATTACTTGGCCTCCGGGGGAACCAGCGCAGATGGGATGGAAATCCCTTTTTCTTTGTAATATTTGTAGGCCCCGATATGGAGGGGAACCGTTACTCCCAGGAGAGCATTTTCCAGTTTCACATTTTTTCCCTGCTCGTGGACCGCAGCCAATATTTCAGAACCGCTGGCCAATTCTTTCTTTTGCCGGTAGATCAAGGGGGTCTTTTCCCACAGGTGGTAGGTCACGTCGTAGATATCCTTTTCCGGGACATCCGTGCGAGTCACCCAAATGGCCATCATGGCAACGGTTTTGATGGCCTGCTTCTGCTTGGGATAGGAGTTGGCGGGCATCACGACCTCGGCATAGTAGGGGTACTTAGCCTGGAGCTTCTTGATGACCTCCTCCGGGAAGGACAGGAAGGTTACCTCTTTGGTGGTGGCGATTTCGATGATGCTGGAAGTAGGGACGCCCGCGGTCCAGAAAAGGCCGTCCGCCTGCTCGTCCTGCATCCGCTGTACGGCGGCGGTGTAATAGACATAGACGGGTTGGATATGGTCATAAGTCAAGCCCATGGCCTCCAGGAACCTTCGGGAGTCAAATTCCGTTCCGCTCCCTTTATCCCCGACGATGATCCGTTTGCCTTTAAAGTCATAAACGGATTTGATCCCTGCCTTGGCCAGAGCAACCGCGTGAACCGTCTCCGGATAAAGAGAGGCAATGCATCTAAGGTTTTTGACTTGAGGGGTTTTCCAGGA
>JAOUFX010000760.1 GCA_029857975.1 Deltaproteobacteria bacterium
TCCACGTGATCCACGAGGCGGGGAAAAAGGCTGGGCGCTGAATGAATATGCATATCCACCGCCCCCTGCAATATTTCTAAATCTTCACGCATTTTGGTATCCTCCTTACTTCGTATCCTTGATATTTAGTACTCCAACCTTGCCCGTTTCTCTCGCGCCATAACAGACACCTGCACCTCCCGTTCCAGCCGTTCACCCAGCGCTTCGGCGGCGATATCCAGGTCGTAATCCCTCTGCAATCCAAGCCAAAACTGCGGCGAATTGCCAAAGTAGCGCGCCAAACGCAGGGCCGTATCTGCTGTAATACTCCTTTTCCCCATGACTATCTCGTTAATACGGCGCGGAGGAACGCTGATATCTAACGCTAACCGGTTTTGGCTCAAGCCCATCGGTCTCAGGAACTCCTCCAGCAATACTTCTCCCGGATGTACCGGGTGCAATTCTTTCTTGCCCATATCTCATTCTCCTAATGATAATCCGTGATTTCTACCGTGAAGGCATCCCCTTCTCGCCATTCAAAGCAGATCCGCCATTGATCATTGATGCGGATGCTGTATTGCCCTGCCCGATCTCCGGTGAGCTTTTCCAGCCGGTTCGCCGGCGGGATTCGCAGATCGTCGAGCGTTACGGCGCTATTCAGCATTCGCAGCTTGCGCAAAGCAACCTGCTGAATGTCCGTCGGCAGTCGGCGCGAAAGACGCCGACTAAAGACCTTTTCCGTTTCAACATCCTTGAAGGACTTGATCACAGAGTTACTATATAACGGATCGCGTTATACATCAAGCGGTATAGGGAGAAATACTCCCTCTTGGTAAAAGGAGGATACCCTCCTCACCCTGCCCTCTCCCGCGAAGGCCGGAATCCAGTTCTTTAAAATTGTTACAAATTTTCTAGACTCCGGTTTCCACCGGAGTGACGACTTTTTACGAGGCCGTCAACCTGAAATCTCAGAAATTTTTATCTAAGGGAAAGCTTACGTTATGATTGGAATATTCAAAATTAGACATAGTGAGTCAAGGTGAATGCCAAATTTGAAAGAAGGGGCCGGCACCCTTGCAGGCGCCGGCTTTTCATTGGAGCCATTGAGCGGATTTTGAATTCATCAAGAGCCCAGAGTTTGAACCCTGGAGCCTTTTACCCCTTGAATCCTGTTTTTATTATTCAATCCCGGCCAAACGTTTGGCGGATTTCTTTCGGGACTCAACATCGGATTCCCGCAGGATGGTCAGCCGGTGGGCGGCCGGGGATCCACCTCCATGCAGGTCGGAAATGGTGTCGGCGCTTTCCATGGCCATTTTTTCCACTAAGCGCAGCATCTTGACCCGGTTCTCTACCGGCACTCCGGTGGCCCCCTGGAGATATTTCTTCAGTAATCCCCCCACTTCGGGATTCTTGAAGTCCCGGTCCGAGGGCAGGTCAGCCACATAACCGCCGGTGATATCAACCATCAGGCGAATCATCTCGGACATCTGTTTGCCTTCGTGGATTTTGGAAGCATTGGCCAAGACCGAATTGATGAAATAGGTGCCTGAAGCCTCTTTCTTCCCTTCATAAGAGGCGGCCAAGCTGCAGCCATAGAGGGTTTCCGCCATATGGATCATATCGATGATCTTTTCCTTGTGGTGGGTCACTTTCGAGGTTCCATTATAGTCCATCATCGCGAGGGCGGCGCCGGTCATGGCATCAATCTTGCCCGATTTGCAGCCGCCATGAGACTGGCGGTGGAAGGCCGAAAAGCGGTTGACGATTTCCCCGGAATATTCGATCTCGCCGCACATGAAAACCCGCTCCCAGGGCACAAATACTTCATCATAGATGACCGTGGGACAGTACTTGCTGTACCGGATATTGCCGCAGTCCACCCCCTCGATTTCCCGCGTGTCCATGGTGTTCCGGCCGACGACATGAATGACCCCCTTGGTGTCAGCAGGAATCGCAAAGGCAACGGCATAATCTTCGTCTCCCTTGCCCATCGCCCGGGTCGGAAGCACGATCAGTTCATGGGCACTCAAGGAGCCGGTTTGATGCACCTTGGCCCCTTTTACGACAATGCCGTCTTTGGTTTTCTCCGTCACCCGGAGATATAGGTCCTTGTCGGGCTGTTCGTGGGGAGCTAAACTGCGATCTCCCTTCACATCCGTCACGCTGGCATTAGCCGTGAAGTCGTTCTTCTGCATGTACTTCAAGAAATCCAGAAAACGGTTGTAATAGGGTGTCCCGTGTTTTTTGTCAATATCGAAAGTAACGATGGAGAGGGCAGCCATACAGTCCAGCCCGGTGCAGCGTTGATGGCAAGTTCCCACGTAGGCCCCCAGGATGCGGTTAATCTTCACCCGGGCTACTAAATCTTCGATGGACTGCGGCGGCAGGGTAAACCGGTTGATCCGCTCTCCGGTGAAGGGGGATACCGTCGTCAACAGATCCCGGTATTTTTCCAAGTTGGCCAGTTCATAAGTAGCGCCGGTGGAGTTGATTCCCCCCCGAATCCTCGGGTTATCCACCACATTTTCAACTCTCTCCCCGAACATGTAGGCAGTGGGTTTCAATTTTTT
>JAOUFX010000759.1 GCA_029857975.1 Deltaproteobacteria bacterium
AAAGGTTTTTTTCTCCACCGCATACACGATTACCCCGCCATCCGACCGCATGGGGTACCGTCTGCGAGGAGAGCCCATTAAAAGGAAGAAGTCTGAGGAATTGATCTCCTGCGGGCTGGCCAATGGCACGGTTCAAGTTCCCCCCGACGGCCAGCCGATCATCCTCCTGGCCGACCGGCAGACGATTGGCGGATACCCGATCATTGCTACCCTGATCCAAGCTGACCTGCCGCTGATCGCCCAATGCGCTCCCGGGGACGAACTGCGATTCCGGGCCGTAGCAACAGACGAAGCCCGTCAAGCATATTTTAAGCTCTGGGGCGGTTTAAAAAACATTTTTCAATAAATCTTTCACCGCGGAGAGCGCAGAGGCCGCCGAGAAACCTTAAAAACAAAATGCAAAATGAAAGTGCCAATAAAAAAATATTTGTAAGAGGTTAACTCTTTGAAAATAATGTCTTATCGTTTATTCGTTGGGTCATTCCCGCGCCGGCGGGAATCCAGACTCCGTCTTTTAATTTTGTTTGTAATTTTGATATTTGATTTTTAATTTTTGATATGTTATCTCTGCGCTCTCGGCGTGCTCTGTGGTAAATTTTTTCTCTTTTAGGGGAGGATTTATGAAACGGTATTATGCTCTCTCGGCCATTGGCAAGGATAGGCCGGGTATCGTGGCTGATGTGGCCGGCCTGATTTACGAATGCGGCGGAAACCTGGAAGATTCCCGTATGACCCTCCTCGGGGAGCAATTCGCTCTCCTTATTCTACTATCGGGAACTGGCGAGGAATTTCAATTTCGAATTTCCACCGGATGCAAACGGCTGGAGTGGGAAAAACGTCTTTCTATTTTCCTTACCCCGGTAGAGGAAACGGAGGGGATGCCCCAATTGAAGGGGATCACCGAGATCTATGAACTTTCCACCTCGGGCTTGGACCGGATGGGTATCGTTTACCATGTTTCCCGGCTTCTTGCTGAACAGGGCATCAACATCATGGATATGCAGACCAAGACCAGCCCTTCGCCCGAGAGCGGTACACCCATCTTCACCATGAATGTTATCCTGGAGGTTCCGGTGGAGATTGCGCCCGCCGACCTTTTAGAAAAACTCAACCGCGTAGGAGAAAAGCTGGCCATCGAAATCTCTTTGAAGAAGGTTAATGGATAAATTCAAATTTTTATTTTCCGCCACAGAGGACACAGCGCGGCAGTGCCGCAACCCAAAATTTATTGGGACGCAGATTAACGCAGATAAGCACAGATAAAATTAAAAAATGCTTAACAAAATTTCAAGAATTTGAACGTTAGTAGCACAGAGTTCACAGAGATAAAATAGTAAAAAACAGCCCACAAAGTATCTTCAAAGACTATTATTTTTCATTTTTAGAGTTAAATTGCAAATTTATTTATTTCTCTGTGTTCTCTGTGACCTCTGTGGTAAAAAATTCTATGAAACCCATCATTGCCATCGTAGGCCGGCCCAACGTGGGGAAATCCACCCTCTTTAATCGTTTGGTCAAAAGGCGCAAGGCCATTGTCGAAGATGAACCCGGCGTGACCCGTGATCGGAACTATGCCGAAGCCCTTTATGAGGATCACCCTTTCCTGCTGATCGACACCGGCGGTTTTGAACCCGCGTCCAAGGAGCATATCCCCCGACAGGTCTGTGAGCAAGCCGAAGTGGCGATTCAAGAAGCTGACCTGGTCTTGTTTCTAATGGACGGAAAAGAGGGGTTGAATCCTGCGGATATTGATGTTGCCCATTACCTAAGAAAAGTAGCGAAACCTGTCTTCTACGTGGTCAACAAGATCGATGGAGAGCGGCAGGAGGAGAACGTTATAGATTTTTATCAATTGGGAGTACCGGCATTGTATTCCATCTCGGCCGAACATGGAAGAGGCGTGGCCGATTTGATGGACGGGGTTTTGAAGATACTTCCCTCCGCCCCTCTCCCAGAGGAAAGAGAGGAAGGAGAAATCCGGGTAGCTCTTGTGGGTCGGCCCAACGTCGGGAAATCTTCACTCTTAAACAAACTCATAGGGCGGCCCCGCGCCGTCGTTGATTCTACGCCGGGCACGACCCGGGACGCGATCGACACCCCTCTTAAGCGCGAGGGACGAAAATACATCTTTATCGACACCGCCGGAATCCGCCGCAAAAGCAGGGTATCCAAACGCCTGGAAAAATACATGACGATCAGAGCCCTGCGGAGTCTGGAACGCTGCGACGTGGCTATGCTCCTCCTGGATGGCTTCGAAGGGCTGACCGATCAAGATGCCCGCATTGCTGAATTCGCCGAGGAAAACGGCCGGGCTCTGATTCTGGTCGTTAACAAATGGGATTTGGTAGGTAAAGATACTTCTACTCAGGAACAATATAAGAAGAGAATCCGCAAAGAGATCAAGACCCTTGATTACGTACCCATCCTCTTCATTTCTGCCCTGACCGGCCAGCGCGTATCCAAAATATTCGCCACCATCGATGCGGTGATCAGCGAATACCGTAAACGTATTGCCACGGGCGAACTTAACCAATGGCTTCAGGAGAAAGTGC
>JAOUFX010000761.1 GCA_029857975.1 Deltaproteobacteria bacterium
TTAGACTCACCCAGTACTTCCTGTAGTCGATGATTGACGGATTTCGAGAATCATGCGTGATTACAAGCGCAAATCCTCATTTTTGGTTTGAACCTGAGGTTAGCCCCCAAGATATTTTTTTTCATTTCTCCCCCTTGACTCCCCATGAGGATAAGAGTATTTTTCAAGTAATTATTCCTTCTGTAGCCAAGTAAACTTGTCCAACTGACCCCTTAACTTTCTGAGGATGAACATGAGAAGGTAGGATTACCAAATGATGATCCTATTAAAAGCCTAAGGGAGATAAACTCCGTTAGGAGTTTTTATTGTTATCCATAATCCTCTTAGATGAGTCTCATTTGGCACCGCGATAGACAATAATGCCGATGAAAGCATAAAAGCTATCTAATGTTGGAAACAGATTGTCGATCAAACATTAGGAAAGGAGAACGAAATGTGCGAATTTTGCACCAAACACGGGGAGGGAAAGAAATGGTACCTCCAAATGAAGAATTATACGGACGTGTTGCTTCATGAGGTGCTTTCGTCTAGCCTAAAGGAGATCGACGGCACCACGCGCCTGGAATTGGGGCATCGCAGGTTCCAAAGCTTTATGGTGCCGGCAATCACCGGGGTGCCATCTACCGAGCCTCCCACAGGTCAACCCAGCGAAGTTGAAGATGTGGAAATTCGGAAAGTCAAGCATTTCGGGCAGGTCCTGCCAATCGAGGATGTTAAAGAAGTTATAGATAAAGCGAACTCTATCACGAGAATGGCCTGCGGATGTCGGTTCCTGACGACGGGGAAAGCAGATAAACGATACTGCTTTGGCTTGGGGATGGATAAACTGGGAATATTTGGCAGGTTTCCTGAGGCCACATCATCGCTGGAGGTACTTGACAAGGAAGAGGCTAAAAGTATCTTTGGCAAATACGATGAGGAAGGGTTGGTACACAGTGTTTGGACGATGATAACCCCTTATGTTTTTACCCTATGTAACTGTGATCGTGATTGTCGGCCCTACCGTGATTATATGGTGAAGGGAAAGCCTCTCCGTTTCTTCCGGGCAGAATACATTTGCGAGATAGACTGGGAACTTTGCACGGGGTGCAAATCGTGTATGAGTCAATGTCAATTCGGAGCGCAGTTTTATTCCTCTGCCCTTGGCAGAGTCTCCATCGAGCCCAGCCGGTGTTTCGGGTGCGGAGTGTGTAGAGCACAGTGCCCGAATAATGCCATCAGGCTTATTCCTAGGTCGGAAAATCCTCAAGTTGCTGATCTTTGGTTAGAATAAATGACGCGTTAAGGTTCCTACAGCGGTCGACCTTCTGATCCGCCGTTCTTTCAGACGTAATCGAGGCTTGCATTATCTGCTATCCCCATCTGTTTCCCGGTTCCAGGAAAAGTTCCGATGTGGAAATCATTTATTGAATCTGGATGCATCATTTCTACCAGTAATGAGCAATCCGTAAGGCAAGCCGTCACCGCAGAGTAGTAGGTGTACTCGTCGCCAAGGCAGATTTAAGCCAGAACCCAACACCCTTCCTTTTCTTCCCTCCTACATCCCTTTAAAATTCCTTTTTCCTGCATACCCAACGCCATTTTAACAATTTAATTCCCGACTTCCTCTCATCTTTAACCTGTCAAGGAAGTCCTATTTCATTTTTCTTTTTTTCGGCTACTCCTTTTTTGAATTATGACTTTCTCGATCGTAACCCCCCTTTTCTGCGCCTGTTTTTCTCTATACTTTTTCCTCATTAACTCAGCCTGCCTTTTCTTGTAACCCTCCGGATCGGCCATCCGAAGTTTCTTTGCATTTACCCTCCACATGCAGCGCGAGGAACAATATTTCTTTTTTCGCATTGAAGCATTTAGGAAGAATTTTTCACACCCGGGGCATTTTTGTATGCTTGAATGCGGAAGGTTGTCAAAAAGCCTGAAAAGTTTAAGGTCTATGTAATCCTCGCGGGATCTTGTGTGAGGAATGATGGATAATTTGAAAGTCTCATTCCAAAACAACCAAATAGAAACTTCCTTCAATGGCTTTCTCACCCTTTCATTTGGCATTATGAATTTTTCCAGGCGTTTCCTGATTATTTCCTGGGATTCAACAATTATTGCCCAGTATCCTGGCGAATCCCTGTGAGGCAATTCATCCATTTTAGCGACCCACTCATCTGACAAAACCACCTTTTTTTTCTGCCCGAATGTTGGAGATGTACGTTGCATCGTAAATCCCTCTGAGCGAGAAAAGAGAAATTCCTCCGATTCGACGAGAAGCTTTGCCTTATCACCGGGTCCTAAGTCATAAAGGTTCATATTGGCGAACTGGACCAACCATTCAAGTGCCCGCATTTTCTCTTCCATAATATTTTTTCTCCTTTATTTCATATCTTAGCACTGATAATTCCTAATGGCAATAACATTTACTATGACCAGGATAAATATATTAGTACATAGATTAATTTATTGACAGTGATTAAGGTTACGGCTATTATAGGTACATCTTCAAAGCTGGAAAGAGAGGAGGGAACAACGAATATGATTGAATTGGTAAGTTTTTGCGAGGC
>JAOUFX010000762.1 GCA_029857975.1 Deltaproteobacteria bacterium
TATCGCCAGCCCCTATCAAGGCGTCAAGGGTAAAAAATTGAAGACTTTCTCCCGGACGATGCTGCCGGCGTTCATCGTCCCGAACCACGAATAGAGATTTTTGAAAGTGAAGGGAGGCCAGGAGCCATATCTTATTGATTCCCCTGTCTGCTTATGGTAGCTTGAGGACATTAAAGGCTCAAAAAGGATGGAAGGAAACATTCGCCGTAACAAATTATTCTATCAAATCATTCGGGTCATTGGGCATTTCTGTTTTTACTCCCTCTATGGTCTAAAGGTTGAAGGCCGGGAAAGATTCCCCCTGAATGGCCCTGGGATCCTCTTGCCGAAACATCAATTTTGGACAGACATTCCCATCGTGGGCCTGGCCGCTCCTCAACCGCTGAATTTCATTGCCAAACAAGAACTCTTCGTCTATCCTGTGGTTCGCCATTTTTTCTCCTCCGTGGGAGGCATCCCCATAGACCGCTCCCATCCGATAAAAAGCCTGGATTCTTTCCGTTATGTGGAGCAGCTGTTAAAAAGGGGAGAGTTCATCGTTCTTTTCCCGGAAGGAACCTATTACCCCAATTCCATGGGTTGGGGAAAGCATCGCTTCATCCAGCGTATCCTGCGCGTTCAGGAGAAAATGGGATGGAAGGGGGGAAAAAGGATCCCCTTTATCCCCATGGGAATTCGATATAATGCCAGGAAATTTAGAACCGAGGTGCAGGTAGAAATTGGCTGGCCTCTTTATGCCGACGGGGAAGAAGATGGACAGGAAATAACCCAAAAAATCATGGCGGAAATTGCCAAGCTAAGCGGATTTAATTGAATTTTATAGGAAATTCCTTTTTGGACACGGATGTTCACAGCGCGGCATAGCCGCAACCAATAATTTATTGGACGCAGATAAACACAGATAAAATTAAAATATGCTTAATAAAAATTTCAGAAATTGAACGTTAGTAGTACAGAGAGTTGCTTAGCGCTATGCGCATAGCGTCTTTTTTGTTTCTGCGGTTATCTGCGTAAATCTTCGTCCTATTAAATTTATACCGATTGCGTATTGAGGAATGTGGATTTAAGGAAAAAAAGGAGGTATTGCATGGCCAATCAAGTAGTCAAATGGGAAGTGGTAAATAATATCGGTATCATCACTCTCAACCGTCCGGAAAAACGGAATGCCATCAACGGAGAAATCCTGGAAGGAATCCAGAAAGCTTTTTCCGAACTCAGCCTTAACCTGGAAGCCCGAATTATTTTATTACAAGGCGCAGGAACTGCTTTCTCTGCCGGCATTGACTTTAACTACCTGGCCACCGTGGCCCGAGACGATGGGAGAGCCCCGGGAATTCGCTTACGGGAAGGCATTGATATCATCCATTCTATCCTTAACAAGATTGAACGCATCGAGAAACCCGTGGTGGCCAAGATTCATGGCTTCTGCGGAGGCTTAGGCCTGGAACTGGCTTTGACGGCTGACTTTCGCTTGGCCAGCGAGAACGCCACCTTGGGGGTACCCGAAATCATCCTGGGATTAATTCCGGATTGCGGCGGTACGACTCGCCTGACGCGCATGCTCGGCCCGGTCTGGGCCAAGGAGTTGATTATGACCGGCGATATGCTTCCGGCTAAACGAGCTTACGAGATAGGCCTGGTTAACCAGGTATTCCCCGAAGCAACCCTGGAAGAAAGAACCGGAGCTTTTCTCGATAAGCTGGTGCAAAGACCTTCCCTGGCGCTCGGCCTGGCCAAGCGGGCCGTTGACTGGGGGGTGGGCCTGGACAAAATGACCCATATGGAAATCGAGGCTTACGTCCAAAGCCTTTTGATCACGGCTAAGGATTTTCCCGAGACCCTACAAAAAGGGTTGGCCACGCTTTTAAAGAAAAAATAAAGGGTTCAAGGGTTCGAGGGGTCTAGGGTTCAAGAGTTTCTTTCTATTTGTTTCATTTTAGGAATTATGCCCGATGAATCAAAAAAAAATTGAGTTTCCTTGGCGGGATATCATCCTCGAAGGTATATTCTCCTCGCCCGCCAGAGAGGGCCCTTTTGGCTTGGTGGTTGTTTGCCATCCCCACCCCCTCTATGGGGGAAATATGAACAATAACGTAGTGGAGGCAATCTGCCAGGAAGCGGGGAAACAAGGCCTGGCCTGGCTAAAATTTAATTTTCGGGGTGTGGGCCGGAGTGGGGGGAATTTTACCGGTGGCGTGGGGGAGAAAGAAGATGCCCGAGCCGCGGTATCGTTCGCGGCAATCCAAAAAATGGTTGATCCTGAAAGAATAGGAATCTGCGGTTATTCCTTCGGGAGTATCGTTGCCTTGGCGGTAGCTGTGGAAGACTATCGGATCAAGGCTGTGGCCGGCATCTCGCCTTTTATTCAGCCCGCGGATCTTTTAAATGATTACCCGAAGCCAAAGTTATTTATAAGTGGAACCCATGATGAATTTGTTGACGTTAAAGGCCTGGAACGAGTTGTGCAGAATTTACCTGAACCGAAGGAAATGGTTATTTCCCCCGGGGTCGATCATTTCTGGGTTGGATCCGAAAGCCCTATGGCCGA
>JAOUFX010000763.1 GCA_029857975.1 Deltaproteobacteria bacterium
TTGAAATGGCGACGATATTCTCGCTGCCCTTCGTAGCATCGACAATGACCCCGGGAATCTTTTCCACCTTCTTAAGCCAAGATTGCTCCCGCGGCCCCTCGATTACGTCGACTTCTCCTTTCTGGAGGGCCATCTCCCGGCTGCTCACATTCGGCATGTAAAAAAATTCGATCGCCGCCAGCTTGGACGGGCCCAGGAAATATTGGGGGTTCCTGACCAGGACTACTTTTTGCATGGGATGGTAGCTCTTGAACATAAACGGACCCGTTCCCACCGGATTGGTCTTGCACCATTTATCACCTTTTTCCTCGACGGGTTTTTTGCAAACGATGAGCCCCCCACTCATATTCGCGAACTTGGGGAGGAAGAGATGGGGGGAAATGGGCTTGGCCACAATTACACTGACCGCGTATTTGTTGGTGGCCTCGAAGGTCATACCGGCAAAATCTCCCGAATAGGTTGACCGCTTTTGATCCGCTGCTCGGCCCAAGGAATAAACTACATCCTCGGAGGTGATCTCGTACCCAGGCTTGCCTTCATAGGGATGGGACATCACCCCCTGCCGAAGGTGGAAGACCCATTGCTGCCGACCATCGGGGAGAATTTGGGGGACAGGGATATTCTTGGCTAAATCCGGCTCTATAGTATCCACAGATTGATTGCCGGATTGATACCGTAAAAGCCCATTAAAGATCATGGCCACGAGGACCCTGTCCTGCGACCCGGCAGCCCGATGGGGATCGAGAGTTTGGAGATCTGCATGTTTATATCCCAGCCTCAGCATGGGGCTATCGGCTGATTGGGCTTGGGCCAGAGGGGAAAATATGAACCCCACCATAAGAATCAAAAGGATGCTCCACCCACCTTTCCCAAAAATTCTCTTGGCCATTCTGTTCATGATAAAACCTCCTTTTTAAAAATTTTTCTTCCCTTGATCCAACGCTGCTTCTTTTTTCTTTTTTCATCTTGCCGGACAATCCAAGAGTTCATCTATATTTCCTTCATCCCTCTTTAAAAATATCCGGGCCGGAAAACCGCCCCTGTTCCCCGAGTTCCTCTTCTATCCTTAGCAGGTAATTTTGTTTGCCGGTCCTTTCGCCCGTTCTTGGCGCTCCTAACTTCACCAGAGGAGCACTCCAGGCTACGCCAATCTCCGGAATGGGGTCATCGATTCCGCCCCCCGCCCGCCCGGAAGCGATAACGTAATAACCATGCTCTTTGGCGCATTGGACCGCATCCTTTGCTTCGGAAAGAGTTCCCACCATATTCGGCTTTAATACCATGCCCCCGGCGGATCCATAAGCAATTCCTTTCTTGAGTCGTTCGATATGGGTCACAAAAAGATCATCCCCGATGATCAAAGTATCGTATTGTTTGGTAATCGAAGCAAATCCTTCAAAATCATCTTCCTCCAGGGGGTCTTCAATCATAAAAAGCGGGTAAGCATTGATTAAATCTCCAAGGAAATGGATGATTTCACTCCGATCACACCGCTTTCCTCTAAAGTTATACCATCCGTGTTCGGGCTCGAAGAAATGGCTTGCTGCACAATCCAGTCCTAACTGGAACATCCCTTCATACCCAGCCCCTTTGGTAGCTTCCAGGAGGATTTCTAAAATTTCAGCCGGCTCATCCGATGGTGCGGCATATCCGGCCGAAGAACCTATTTGGAGACCTTTCTGTCCATAGTGCTTTTTAATTATTGCACCCAGCGTTGAAAACACTTCCACGCCCATTCTTAAAGCTTCGGAAAACTTGCCTGCCCGCGTAGGCACCAGGATAAATTCCTGAAATTCTATTCTACGTTCGCCATAAAGTCCCCCGTTAATCATATTGAACATGGGTAAGGGCAAAGTATATTTTTCCTCCCCGCCCAGGTAACGGTAGAGGGGAACCCCTTGGAAATTGGCCGCGGCCCGAGCCACCGCAATCGAAACGCTGTAAATGGCATTGGCTCCCAAACGGGACTTATTGGGGGTGCCATCCAACTCAATCATGAGATGATCAATCCCACGCTGTTCCAGAACGCTTTTGCCCTTTAAGGCCGGGTAAATTACTTCGTTCACATTCTTCATGGCCAGTTGAACTCCCAGCCCGCCGTAACGCTTTCCTCCATCACGCAGCACAAAAGCCTCATGCCTTCCGACGGAAGTCCCGCAGGGGGAGGAACCCCGTCCCATGGATCCGTCGGCGGTCCAAACGTCTACTTCCACCATCGGCCGTCCTTTACTATCCAGTATTTCGCGAGACTTCATCATCGCTATTTTAGAGTTGGTCTTTGTTTTCTTCATAAGATGGCGCTCAACTTTCTTCCCTTGACTTTGGTGACTTCGTAAAAAGTCCTGTTCTTGTCATTGCGAGGAGTTCCGCATTTGCGGGACGACGAAGCAATCTTGTATTTTCGGGCACTTATAAAAACGAGATTGATAATCATAAAAAGGCACCCCCTGAGCAGATCAAAGGTTTTTTTGATATGCTTAGGTCGTAAGTCCAATACAACCAAACGGAGGTGCCATATGGGATTATATGCCGGAATCGATTTGCAT
>JAOUFX010000044.1 GCA_029857975.1 Deltaproteobacteria bacterium
TCGGGATTTCCCGTTTCTTTGAACCCGGAGGTCAAAATTTCAACCCCTTTCACCCCTTGGCGGAGACATTCTTCCAGAGCGCCGCTGACCAAAGGAGCCGGAATGGTCAAGATGGCCAAGTCCACCTCTCCCGGGATATCTTTCAATGACTTCCACGCCTGCAACCCTTTTATCTCGCCCCCTTCTGGGTTAACAGGATAAATTCCCCCTTCATAGCCAATCTCCATGATTGCGCTGAGAATAATATTGCCGAATTTGGCCAGTTCTGTAGAAGCCCCAATAACCGCAACGGATTTTGGATAAAAAATAGGCTCAAAAGCCTCTATTACGGATCGATTCATGACCTTTCCTTTTTTACGGGAAGAAATTTTAAAAACCAGTTTTTAAATAACCAACTCGAGCAGATTTGTCAAGGGAGGCAAGAAGGAAACATTTCCTGACTGGCCGGATTGCCGCCAGGACGAGGTAAGCTAAATTTAATGCCTTTGGATTAACTTCTGCTCTATAGGGAGGAAGGCCCCAGTAAAGGAATAATAATCCTGGCTGTTGTTTCAAGGTCTTTTTGAAGGCCCTCAACGATCTTTTTCTTATTCTTTTCCGCAAATCCTTCAAACATCTCCCAATGGCATTTCATTGGAAAAGAAAGGTCGCGCTTCCCTATGACATAGCTGTAGACATAAGGGCCAACGCGAGCACATAATCTTTCAATGATTTCAAAAAGGAGGGGCGAATCTGCATAAGAATAAATGGTAAAATGAAACTGAGTGTTTTTTCTCATAAAGATCTTTGGCCTGTCCTTAGAGGCCTCCATGCTTTCTAACAAACGGTTCAATTTGGGTATCTCAACCTCGGGCATCTGGTCGCAGGCTTTTTCCGCTGCCAGGGACTCAAGCATGATCCTGAGACGGAGGGCTTCCTCCATTTCTTTGGCTGTCAACGAGTTCACCCGAATTCTTTTATTGCTCTCAATCACGATTATTTTTTCGGTTTCAAGCTGCCAAAGAGCCTCGCGTACAGGCATAAGGCTCACTCCAAATTTATCAGCCAGGTCTCTTAAGCTGATGGACTCCCCCGGCAGGATTTCCGCTGAGATGATTTTGTCACGAAGCTGATCGTAAACCTTCTGCCGCATCGTTTTTACTGAAATCTTTTCTAAGACCATATTTTCTCCCTTATAAATATATATGATCACATATTACAAATATCACAATTAAAAAACAATATAAATTTTAAGATATTACAATATTTAAATTTTCTTATTGACATTAAATAAAATATATTTTATATACGATTATATACTATTGTTAAATTGGTAGCAACAGCCCCATATGCTAAGCGGCGCAAAGCCGCCTTTTCGTTTTCGTGGCGTCATAATGAATTGTAACCGGGAGAGCAAGGAAATGAAAGCGATCGTTTGTGAACAACCCGGGAAATTTCGTTTAAAAGAAATGGACCCTCCCACTATTAAATCCGGAGAAGCTCTCGTTCGTATCCGACGAGTGGGCATTTGTGGATCTGATCTCGGTGCCTTCAAAGGACACCACCCCTTAGTTACCTATCCCCGCATCCTTGGCCATGAACTATCCGGAGAGGTAGTTGCGTTGGGCGATTCATCCTCCAACCTGAAGATTGGGGACTCGGTGGTGATTATTCCTTACCTTGAATGCGGTAATTGCTTCGCCTGCCGGCAGGGAAAAACAAATTGTTGCACTCGCCTGGAAGTTTATGGGGTTCATCGGGACGGAGGGATGCAGGAATACATGAGCGTTCCGGCCGATCATTTGATCAAATCCGCAAAACTCAATTTTGACCAGATGGCCATGGTGGAATGCATGGGGATAGGCGCTCATGCGGTCAGGCGATCCCGGATCAAAAAAGGGGAATTTGCCCTGGTCATTGGGGCAGGCCCCATCGGCATTGGGGTTATGCAGTTTGCCAAAGTGGCTGGTGCAAAAGTCATTGCTGTTGACATTGTTTCGGATCGCCTGAAATTTTGCCAGGATCATAAGTGGGTGGATTATGCTATTCCTGCCCAGGGGGAATGGGTAAAGGAAATCGAGTCCATCGCCAAAGGAGATTACCCCACGGCAGTATTCGATGCTTCCGGAAATGTCCATTCCATGGAGAGCGCCTTTAATTTAGTTGCTCATGGCGGAGTTCTGGTCATGGTGGGTCTGGTCAAAGGGAACATCAGCTTTGCAGATGCGAACTTCCATCGGCGGGAGCTCACAGTGATGAGCAGCCGCAACGCCACCCGGCAGGACCTCGAAGCCGTTAGCCGTTCTATGGAGGAAGGGAAAGTGGGTGCTCTTCCGCTCATCACCCATCGTGCTCCTCTTGACCAATTGATTGGCCAATTTGATTCCTGGCTTAAACCAGAGAGCGGTGTGATCAAGGCCATCGTGGAACTTTAAAGATAACGAGGTGAAATCGCAGCAGACCCTATTATTGCCTCTGTAGAAAGGAGATTCGATGCTGAAACCCATTGGTTTTGTCGGAGTTGGCTTCATGGGGAAGCCGATGGCCAGAAACCTCATGCGTGCCGGGTATCCTCTGGTCGTGCACGACAAAAATCGCGGCCCTGTTCAGGAGCTGGTGGCCGAGGGAGCCAAAGAAGCCTTTTCTCCCAAAGAGGTTGCCCAACCCGTAGAAACCATCTTTACGTCTTTGCCGGATGATAAAATTGTGGAAGAGGTGGTCCTCGGTAAGAATGGAATTATCGAGGGAATAAAGAGCGGTGCAGTCCTGGTGGAAACGAGTACGATCTCTCCTGCCACGGCCAGAAAGATTGCTGAAAAATTAGCCCCCAAAGGGGTAGAAATGCTGGATGCTCCCTTGAGCGGAGGGGTGGTTGGCGCGGAGAAAGCAACTCTTTCCATCATGGTGGGTGGAAAAGCGGAAATATTTGAGCGGGTCCTTCCTCTTCTGCAGAAATTGGGAAAGAATATTACCCACATCGGGGGCCATGGGACGGGGCAGATTGCCAAAGCCGCGAATCAGATCATAGTGGCTTTAAGCATTGATGCAGTCGCCGAGGCGCTGATCTTCGCCAAAAAAGCGGGGGCGGATCCGGCCAAGGTAAGGAAAGCCCTACTTGGTGGATTTGCCCAGAGCCGGGTGCTGGAGGAACATGGCCAGCGGATATTAGATCGTAATTTCGAACCTGGTGGCAAGATGAGATTTCATCAAAAGGATATTGGCATTGTGTTATCCATAGCCAAAGAGCTGGGAATTTATTTGCCGGGAACTTCCATGATGGCGGATCTCTGGAATGCCATGACTGCTCAGGGAATGTTAGATTGGGATCATTCCGCTTTGGTTAAGGTATTAGAGCAGATGTCCAATGTAGAAGTTCGGCCGGGTTAAGGGAGGTGATGAAATTTTTTCTTTTGCCGGACAATATCTTAAAATCAAGAAAGGAGATTCGACATGAAAAAAGGGGTGTTCGTTGGTTTAAGCGTTTTTTTTATCCTGTGGTTTATTGGAGGAAATGCCCAGGCATCCCCGTATGCCAAATATGCCGGGACCACCCTGGTGGTCAACTTTCCAAACATTGCTTATTATAATTATGCAGTAAAAGTTATCCCGGAATTCACCAAGGAAACCGGGATTAAGGTCGAAATCGATAAGCTCGAATATATGAAAATGCGGGACAAACAACTGCTCGAGTTGTCCAAACCCAAAGGGGACTACGATCTGATCTCCTATGTGATCATGTGGAAAACTGAGTATGTCTCCAAAGGCTTGCTCACCCCCCTAGCTTCTTTCTTCACCAACCCCGCGTTGGCCGACCCGGCCTATGATGCCGCCGACCTGGTTCCCGCTTACATGCAGGCCATCGGGACGGTGGGAGGACGGAAAGGATACTTGCCCGGGCCGACCGCCTCTGTTTACGGGGTTCCCTTCGGAACGGAAACCAGCCTGTTTGCCTACCGCAAAGATATCTTCGATAAACACGGGTGGAAGGTTCCCAAGACGTATGACGAAATGCTCAGGCTCTGCAAACTCGTGAAGGAAAAAGAACCCGGTATGGGTGGCATGACCATGAGAGGGGAAGCGGGCCACCAGGTCCAACATGCCTGGTTCAACCATCTGACCCCATACGGTGGAGGGGTCTTTACCGATAAATGGGAACCTCTTTTCCACAAGGGCGGCTCCATCAAGGCCATTAAGGCGATGATTGAGATCGTAAAAACAGGACCTCCCGGCATTCCGACCTTTGCTTACGGGTCCATGACGGACGCCTTCCTTTTGGGGAAAGCGGCCATGTATCTAGACAACTCCGCCCTTCCCGGTCAGGTGCGGGATCCCAACAAATCGAAAGTCATGGGTAAAGTGGGGTACGCGCTTCATCCCAAAGGAGTGAAGTACTCGACCGAAACCGGCGGGTTCGGAATCGCCATTCCGGTGAACTCCCAGAAAAAGGAAGCGGCGTTCCTCCTTCTGCAGTGGCTGACCTCGAAGGCCACCGACTGGAAAATTACCAAATTTGGGGCCATGCCAAACCGGATCTCCACTTTGAAGGATCCAGGGATGCAGAAAGACTACCCGGAATTCGCCGCCGTCCTGGAAAACCTGAAATATGCGAACCCCGACTGGCGACCGCTGATCCCGGAGTGGCCGGAAATTTCCATGCAGCATATCGGGATTGCCCTGCATGAAGCCATCACCGAAAAGAAAACTCCGGAAAAAGCAATGACCGATGTGATCGAACCGGTGAAAAAGATCATGGAGAGAGCCGGTTATTACAGCTGGAAAAAATAAGAAAAACCCTGGGAGGGAGGAGCCAATTTCTCTCCTCCTGGGCCTTTTAGGGATTGATTTCACGTTCAGAAAGGATTTTTATTATGGTCGTTGATATTTCCAAGATTGACCGAGATACTTGGCTGAGAAGCGTTTTCCCGGAATGGGGAACCTACTTGAATGAGGAGATCGAAGAAACCAAGGTTCCTCAAGGGAAATTTGTCATGTGGTGGTTGACTTGCTGCGGTGTGTGGATCAAGACCCCAGGAAAAGTGGACATCGCCATCGATTTCTGGGTCCAGAGAGGAGAGTCGACCAAGAAGCAGCTTCCGTACAAGCAGATCAAAGACGCCCAGATCATCCGCATGACCGGGGCGCGCAAATACCCCCCCTTTCTCCGGATCGCTCCTCATGTCCTCGATCCCTTCCAGGTGAAAAAACTGGACGCAGTTCTTTCCACGCACATTCATGGAGACCACATCTGCGAGTTCGTGGCCGCGGCAACGGTAAAGAATACGAATGCCCTTTTCATCGGGCCCCCCATGTGTGGAGAAAAATGGGCCAGCTGGGGGGTTCCTGAAAAGCGGATCGTCCGTTTGAAGCCCGGACAGTCGTACAAGATCAAAGACACTGAAATCTTCGCCGTGGAATCCTTTGACCGCACGGCGCTGATTACACCTCCCCCGGAGGGCGACCTTCGAGGGAAAATGCCGGTCAGCATGGATGAGCGGGCGGTGAACTACGTCATCAAAACACCGGGTGGATCCATCTACCACAGCGGCGACTCCCATTTCTCCAACGGATACTATCGCCACGGCAAACAGCATAAAATCGACGTGGCCCTCGTTTCCTATGGGGATAACGGGCCGGGAATTACCGACAAGTTGACCGCCTCCGATACCCTGCGGATCGGTCGGGACCTCAACGCCAAAGTCCTGATCCCAATTCATTGGGACATGTGGGCCACCCAGGCCCCCGACCCCAACGAGCTGGTTCTGCTGCACGATTTCAACAAGCACCAGATGAAATACAAACTCGTCATCTGGAAAGTGGGCGGTAAATTTACCTACCCGGATGATCAGGACATCGGGAAATATCAGTACCCGAAAGACTACGGCGATTACTTCACCGACGATCCGAACATTCCTTTCCCGTCCTTCCTCTAAGAAGGGGGAAAGCCGTTTTCCCCGCTGCAGGGGCGAAGAAAGGACCCTGCAGCAGAATCGAGGAAATAAGATGGCGCAACAAAGGCTCTTCCGCGGGGTCACGCCCTATCTTTTTGTTGCCCCGGCCGTCTTCGTCCTTGCCTTCACCTGCCTTTACCCCGTGATCAAGGGTTTCGAGCTCAGCTTTTTCGACTGGTCCCTGGGAACCCCGATCGAATCCCGCAAGTATATCGGCTGGGAGAACTTCCTCTGGGCGGTGACGGATCCGACGCTTTACAACTCCATCAAGGTGACCCTCATTTTCACCGCCTGCTCGGTAGCGGCGGAGCTGTTCTTGGGGCTTTTGATCGCCTTCCTCCTCGAGAAAGGTCTGAAAGGGCTCGCGCTTCTCCGGACGGCCTTTATCATCCCGATCATGATCGCACCCGTCGTCGTCGGGTTGCTCTGGAGATATCTTTTCGACGCCAATTTTGGGCTGATCAACTATGTCGTTTCCCTCCTTGGACTCCAGCCGAAAGTTTGGCTGGGAACCCCCGGTTGGGCCTTGCCGGCGGTGATCATCACGGATATCTGGCAGTGGACCCCCTTTATGTTCATTCTCTTCCTCGCTGGATTGCAAAGCTTGCCCAAAGATCCGGTGGAAGCCGCCCATGTCGATGGGGCTACAACTTGGCAAGTGATTCGCCACGTTAAACTTCCGCTCCTGGCTCCCGTGATCTGGGTGGCGGTGATCCTCCGGATCATCGACGCTTTTCGAAGTCTGGAAGTGATGTATATTATGACATTTGGGGGCCCGGGAAGGGAAACCGAGGTATTGTCCCTGCACATTTATAAAACTGCGTTCACTGCCCAGCGTTTGGGCTTAGCCGCGGTCAACGCCATATTTTTATTGGCCTTCATTTTTCTGTTGAGCATGGCCTTCTTAATCCTTGTCCGGCCTGCTTTCGCTAAAAAGTAGCTGCCGAAAAGCGGGGATTTGACCATGAAAGAAAATTCTCTCGCGATGAAAAATCCAACAGCAAGAACCGGATCTGCCCAAACCGGTTGGGGGGCATGGAAAGCGGGGAAAAGCCTCCTCGCTTATCTCCTTGCGTTTGTGTATCTGATTCCGGTTATTGTGTTGATTCTGACCTCTTTCAAGACCCAAATTCAAATTATGGAGAAGGGGTTCGGCTGGTTTTTCATGCCCACCTTGATGAACTATACGAACGTTCTTTGGGAGCAGGGGTTCTTTCGCTATATGATCAACAGCCTGGTCGTCGGGTTGGCTTCCACCTTCTTCACCTTGATCATCGGCGGCTTTGCCTCTTATGCCATTGTGCGCTTCAACTTCATCGGCCGGGGAACGATCTCCTTCGGCACCCTTCTCCTGCGCATGATTCCCCCGGCGGTCCTGGTCGTTCCGATCTATGTTCTCTGGACCTACTTTGGTCTTGCCGACACACGCCTTGGCTTGACCATCATTTATATCGGGCTGAATCTCCCGTTTACGATCTGGGTCCTGATCAGCTTCATCTCCGAGGTGCCGGTCGAGCTGGAGGAGGCGGCCGTTGTCGACGGGTGCGGCCCCTGGAAAATTTTCTTTCAAGTCATTCTTCCTCTGATCAAACCGGGGCTGGCCGCCGCGGCCATTTTCACCTTCCGGATTTCCTGGAACGAATTTATCCTTGCTCTGGTACTGACAAACCGGATGACCCGGACCCTTCCCGTGGCCACAACGATTTACTTGACGGACACGGGGATTGAGTGGGGGAACATTACCGCAATGGGAACCTTAGTTGCCCTGCCGGCCATCATTTTTACATTTCTCGCCGCCAAACAGCTTATCGCCGGTCTTACAGCCGGAGCGGTCAAAGGGTAGAGAACCATAGTGATCGGAAGATGGAAAGTAAAAGGCCTCCCGGGGCGGGACTTAACGTTTTTGGGCAGCACCAATATTTAGCAAGTTCTTCTCGAGACAAAAAAGAAGACAGAACATCAGAGACGTATTAAAGACTTGGCCAGGGAGGGAAGATTTGAAACAGGGGGTTTTCATGAAGTTGGAAGACATTTGTAGCTTATTGCTTAATGGACGAATCATCGATCTATCCAAAAAAGTTGTTCCAGGAAATGCCGAAGGTCCTCTAGATACGGGAAAACGAAAATATGATATCAGGAAATTCACATTTCCTCCAGGTGAGATCATGCACTGGATAGATATGGAAAGCCACATTTCTACTCACGTGGAAGCCCCATCGCACTTTGTACCTGTGCGGCATGGCCGGAGCGCTCACGATGTCAGCGAAGTGGATCTTAGGCGATTCTTTGGCATGGCAGTTTTGGTAGATTGCAAAGATCTGGCTCCCAAAACGGCTATTGACCAAAAGATTCTGAAGCGGTTTCAGATCCAAGAGGATGATATTGTCCTTTTTGGACGATCCCCTTATCGGGGGGAAGAACGGCTTTATCTATCCAAAGAGGGTATCGAGTTCTTGCTGGAAAATAAGATCAAGATGATGGGGGTTGATGATACCGTCTTTCCCGAAAATCCGAAATATGCTATGAAAGATTTAGAAAAATATTGGGCTCATGATCTTATGTTATCTAATGAAATTCCAATTATCGAGGGACTAGCAAATTTAGAGGAATTGAAACAACCTCGTTTTTTATTCTTCGGGTTTCCGGCAAAAATGGGAGGTCTGGAGTCTTTCCCCATCCGGGCGGTGGCGATTGAAGAAAATAGTTGATGGAAAATTGCGGCTACCCTTTTAAAACCCGGCGCAAAATCTTCCCAGATTCGCTCTTAGGAACTTCCGGGATGAAGGCCACTTGGCGAATTTTTTTGTAGGGGGCCACCCGCTCGGCTACGTAAGCCACTATTTCATCTGGATCGGCCGTCCATCCTTCCCGCAAAACGATAAAAGCCTTGGGGAACTCTCCCGATTCTTCTTCGGGTATTCCCACGACCGCGCAATCTTTTATGGCCGGATGCTCCATAAGGATCGCCTCCAGTTCTGCCGGGGCAATCTGGTATCCCCGGTATTTGATCATCTCCTTTTTCCGGTCAAGGATGTAGATATATCCTTCCTCGTCCATCCGGGCAATGTCTCCCGAATAAAGCCACCCCTCCCTTAAGGCCAATTTCGTATCCTCAGGGTGTTTCCAGTACCCCTGGAAGATGTTGGGTCCACGGATGACGAGCTCTCCGGGCTCTCCCGGGGGCATTTCGACCAATCCCTTCTCCCCATCCATAATCCGGTCCTCACAATCGCTAACGGCAATACCCACAGAGCCTTCTTTTATCCGATCCGGAGGGTTGGCATGGGTGGTGGGGGATGCTTCGCTCAGCCCGTAATGTCTGGCTACCGGCGCACCGAACTTTTCCTGGATCTTTTGGGAGATGGCGGTGGCCAATGGAGCCGCCCCCGCCCAGATGAACCGCAGGGATGATAGGTCGTATTTTTCAAGATCAGGAAGGTTGAGGAAGGCCAGGAGTGCTGGCTGGACGCTGAAGATTGTCGTCACCCGGTATTTTTCGATGAGGCGCAGACATTCCTCGGCATGGAAGCGGGCCATAAGCACCTGGGTGGCTCCCAGGTAGATGGCTCCGCAGAGAAAGTAGGTCAGGCCATAAATATGATTAAAGGGAAGAAAGCTGATGAAGATGTCGTTCTCCCGGGCCTCGACAGCGTGCATAGACTGCAGGGCATTGGCCACCAGGTTGAAATGGGTGATCATTACTCCTTTGTTCAGGCCCGCCGTGCCGGAGGAATAAGGCAGGACTGCCAGGTCTGCTTGGGGGTTGATTGGGGGAGGGGAGAAAGGAGTCCAGCTGGGTGATTTTTCAAAGAGCTCCGTAAGAGCAAAAACTTCTGTCTCCTTCTTTTCTGCCCCCCGAGTGATGATGATCTTCTCCAGGGTGGTGAGCTCTGGAAAAATTCTTTCCACCAGGGGAAAAAGATCGGGTTGCGTTAAGAGGATTCTACTCCCGGCATCTTGGACCTGATGCTTGACCTCCCGCTCGCGGTAGGTGGGATTCATGGTGGAGACGATGGCGCCGACCTTCATGGCGGCGTAAAACCCTACAAAATATTCCCATCCATTTTGCAGGAAAAAAGCGAGGCGGTCTCCCTTTTTTATTTGCCAGTTGAAAAAGATTCCAGCAAGGGTATCGCTCTCGCGGTCGATGTCGGCGAAGGTCAGCTCCCGTCCCGCCAGGGGGTCGATGACGGCCAGTTTCTGCGGCAGGCGCTGGGCGGTCTGCTTTAAAATTTCATAGACCGGGATCACAGGATAGCGGAGCGGAGGGCGTTTTAATTTTCGTTGAGTCATGGATGATGATCTAGTAAAAAGTCATCAAGATGGATGGCAAAGTAAAAAGCTCTCCCGCGTTTGGCGGGACAAGGCGCGCAATCCCGCCCCGGGCGGGACAGATGGACTTTTTACGAAGCCATCATGGATGAAACGAATCAGGCCCGAAAGCTTTAAGGTTCCCCAGAATGGCAAAGGGATAATCGGAGATGAACTTGCTTGCCCCACACCAAATGGGCCATAACGCTCGATGGTCAGTAGGGCGAATAGCCAATGGTCCGATGGGAGTACGGAAACTCAATCCGGGTAAGGTTCTTAAGACTCTTTCCGGGTTCAAAGATCCTCCTTTTTTCATCGCTTCCACGAGGGCGTAGATGCTTACATATCCGCTTAAGGCTT
>JAOUFX010000764.1 GCA_029857975.1 Deltaproteobacteria bacterium
AACTCATCCTGAATGGTCTGCCATAACCCCCCCAGCTCCGGTCCCCGCACCCCTTTCCCGGTAGAAACCAGCACCTCCTGCCCTACTTTTACCAGGATTCCTTCATCCACTCCGATAAATTCTTCTTTTCCCGCATCCGTTTCGAAAGCAAGAATCCCCGGGACAAGCCCGGCAACAAAGTCGATATGGTGCGGCAGAAGGCAAAAAGAGCCGTTTTCCGCCTCGGCGACCACTTGGCGAACTTCCTGGTCAATTAAAATTTCCGCGGGGAGCAATATCTTCAGCTTCATTTTTTCTCTGCCTCATCAATTGAACCGATCATGTAGAGAGATTTTTCAGGAATATCGATGAATTCGTCTTCCAGAATACGTTCACAACCTTCCAGGGCATCCTCCAAGCTGACCATTTTTCCTTTAAGGCCGCTGAACTGTTCGGTCACAAAAAAGGGCTGCGTCAGAAATCGCTCCAGCCGGCGAGCCCGGTAAACGGTCCGCCGGTCTTCCTGGGAAAGCTCTTCGATACCCAACATGGCAATGATATCCTTTAAGTCTTCGTAAGTGGCCAGAGTCTGGCGTATTTCCTGGGCTACCTTATAGTGCCGATTCCCGACAATATGAGGCACCAGCATCTTGGATCCGGACTGCAAAGGATCGATGGCCGGGTAGAACCCCTCACTGGCCCTCTTGCGGGAAAGCACGATGGAAGCGGATAGATGGCCGAAGGTATGAACGGCTGAAGGATCTGTAAAATCATCGGCGGGCACATAGACCGCCTGGACAGAAGTGATGGCTCCCGTGGCGGTATTGCAGATCCTTTCTTCGAGTTCAGCCAGCTCCGTCCCCAAGGTCGGTTGATATCCCAAACGGGACGGCAGCTGTCCCATAAGTCCCGAGACCTCGGCACCAGCCTGGATAAAGCGAAAGATGTTGTCAATCAGGAGGAATACGTCTTGCTTGGCATCATCCCGGAAGAATTCGGCCATGGTCAGCGCGGCGTGCCCCACCCGAAACCGGGCCCCGGGAGGTTCATTCATCTGGCCAAAAACCATGACCGTGTTTTTCAATACACCTGCCTGGGTAATTTCGCGATAGAGTTCTTCTCCTTCCCGGCATCTTTCCCCGATGCCGCAAAAGAGGCTCACGCCTTCATGGCGGCCGACCATATTATGGATCATCTCCGTGATCAGGACTGTCTTGCCCACTCCTGCCCCTCCGAACAGTCCGGCTTTGCCGCCGCGCTCCAGAGGGGCGAGGACATCGATGGCTTTGATCCCGGTTTCAAAAACTTCCGATAGGGTGGATTGCCGGTCTAAAGGGACCGGCTTCCGATGGATGGAACGCCATTCCCCGCCGCCAATCTTTTCCTTCCGGTCGATGGTTTCTCCGAATACATTGAAAACCCTGCCCAACAATCTCTTTCCGACCGGGGCTTTGAGCGGAAATCCTGTATCCACGACGACTGAGCCCCGCGCCAACCCCTGGGTTGGGGTTAAGGCAATTCCGCGCACCGCCTCAGGATGGAGGTGAATTATCACTTCGATCACGATCCTTCCATCTTCTCCGGCCCGGAGCAGGTTGTAGAGCGAGGGGATTTTTTGGGGAAAGCGAGCATCCACTACACTTCCGCGGATGGAAACCACGGTTCCCCGGTTAAGTTGATCCTCTTTTCCTTGGCCATTCATGCTGAATACCGTCAAAACCTCGACCGCAGGCGAGGGGAAAAATTCCAAAGATCAGAACGGGCTTCTTTAACCCCCTTCACTTTAAAAAATAGCACCCCTTTCCAGAAGCCTCCCCGCGGAACGCCGATGCGGTATAATTCTGCCGCGGGACCGGGGTGAGGTTGCAGACCATGAGATAATCGACGCTGGTCCCCCGGAACAGGCTCCTCCCCTTCTCCACTTGAAAGACGGTATGCAGAGCCGTCCGCAACGAGCTGAATATCCAGGTAGAGACCCAGATTAGCCCCCCGATACCAAGAACGCTGACGATTTTTCGATCTTGAATGATGGTCGTGAGGTTCTGCATAACCCGGGGATCCAAAGAAGGGACGGCCCTCTCAAGGTAGCGCCGGACACGATTCAAAACTTCCTGATCGCTGTACAGGTAAGTCCCCACCAGGGCGAGGAGCAGTAAAATCAGGGGGATCAGGCAGATGAGGAGATTGAAAGTAATTCCCGAAGCCAGGAAAAAACCGTGGTCGCCGCCGAACTTTTTCAGGGCCTCCCAGAAAAGCCGGAGTTTGCTGCGAAACTCTCGGGCAACTTCCTTCTTCAGGGCTCTTTTTTGCTCTCCTCCGCTTGATTTTTCATCTCCCCATGCAAAAAATCGATTTCTTTCTTTAATTTCCTTGCCCGGAAGGAAGCACGAATCGCCCTGGGGATCCACAGGAATAGAATGATGAGCATTCCTATACCAACGGACCCTAGGACCGTATAGATCAGGGAGGTTTCGAAATTCCACAGAAGAAACTTCATCGCGACCGGTGGGGCCGTTGAATTCTGGAGCGCAAAGATCGCCGCACAAAGGATGATTCCCAAACTCA
>JAOUFX010000045.1 GCA_029857975.1 Deltaproteobacteria bacterium
TCTGCTGGCCAGAGAGTCAGGCCCGGTCGCTTTGACGATATCGGTAAACACGCCGATCGATGCGCTGCCGGATAAGGGCTTGATGATGGCAATGGAAAACACTTCGAGCGGGATGTTGAGGTTTTTTAAAATGCCGTGGAACAACTCTTGGGTGAAAGCAAATGCCCCGGAGGCCTGAAAGGTTTTCACCGCGACAAAGATCGCCAGGAGATAAGGGAAGATTTTTATCACAACGGTTATCCCGTCTTTAGCTCCCGCTACGAAAGAATCATACACCCTTACCTTCTTGCCCCATCCGTAGACAACCACCAGCAGGATGAAAAGGGGAATGATGAGTTGGGAGATGAGTTGCATCGTTTTCATTTAAAAATCTTCCTGCATACCAAAAGGGTTGCCACGGCGAAAACAGCCGAGAGAATCGTTGCCAGAAGAGTCGGCAAAACGACTGCCGCCGGATTGGAGGACCCGAAATCGGAAAGAAGACCGATAACGGTAAAGGGGATCAATTGAATGCTGGCGGTATTAATGACTATGAACAGCATCATCTCAAAGGTAATCGTTTCCGAATCCTTATTTAAGGACTGCAGGTCCTGCATCGCCTTAATCCCGAGCGGGGTTGCGGCATTGCCCAGCCCGAAAAGATTGGCCAGGAAATTAAGCGTTATGGATGT
Source organism: Deltaproteobacteria bacterium (assembly GCA_029857975.1). The sequence continues at coordinate 672 of JAOUFX010000045.1, forward strand.
AACGGCCGGATGGCCCGGCGGGACATTTTTAAATAGGCGGGAAACCAATATTCTAAACAGGCCGGAAAGGCGGTGAATCAATCCTGAATCTTCAATGATTTTTGTTATCCCGAGCCAGAGGGCAACGATGCCGAGGAGGAATAAGGACACCTCCACCGCGGATTTCGTAGCCTCAAACAAGGCTTTCGTAAATTCGTCCAGCCGGCTGTTGACAACGGAGAAAAGGATGCTGATACCGATTAACAAAAACCAGATCGTATTCATAGGAGGGTAAGCGATTTCTGAAAAGTATTGAGCTCCACCGTCGCCCCGACCGGCAGGGTAAGCTTTTTCTTGCCATGCCCGATATAGGGACAATATACCACAGGGAAACTCATTTTCACCTGTTCCCTTAAAATTTTAAAGATATCCTTATCCGGGATGCCCCGGAAGTCACCCAGGACAAGCCCTTTTATTTTGCTCAACTTCCCGGCTAAGATCCATTGCGTGAGAGAGCGGTCGACTGCATGTTTCTTTTCATCCACATCCTCGAGAAATAAGATGCAATTATTCGTATCCATTTCCCATGCCGTTCCGATGAGGGCGGTCAGAGTTATGAGATTCCCGCCTTTCAGAGTCCCCCGGGCGATTCCCCGCTTATGAACCTTTACCGTTGCGCCTTTAAAGAGGTTTTTTTCGGGGAAATCATGGATGGCGTTTAAAAACGATCTGATGGTAAAGCGGGTTGGATTGGAAAAATTTAGCACCATGGGGGAATGAAGAGTAACCAAGCCGGTTCGCTCATATATGGCATTGAGCATGGCGCTCAGGTCGCTAAACCCGGCGAAGAATTTTGGATTTTTTTTTATGAGATCGAAATCCAGATAGGGAAGGAGTTTCATGGAGCTGTATCCCCCCCGCTGCGCCAGGATGATCTCAACCTTCCGGTTTAAAAAGGCCGCGTGAATTTGTTTAACCTTGCGGCTGGTAGAGGGAATTTGGGTAACCCATCTGCGATTGACCACCTTAAATCCCAATTGCTCCAGTTTTTTTACGCCGTCAAAGAAATCTTTCTTTTTCTTAACCAGCCAGCTCGGCGTAATGATGTATACGGTCTTCAAAAAATCCCTCTTCATCGCTCAAAATAAAGCTATAGAAACGTTCGATCTATCCGTGTTCCATTCCCGGAATCTACAATTTTATATATCTTGGGTGGGGTTCTGGTTGATCGATCCAGCCTCGCCACAACCTGCGGGAAAAATAGCAGAAGTCTATTCCGACGTCAATTTATAATTTTGATGCCCTCATAGAAAGCCTCTTGTTTAGGACGTCGGGCCGGAGTAACCATTCAATATTGAAAAAGAACAGTCGTAAATTGGGATATATCAGTTTGAAAATCAATGGGTTGGCTTGGTCCGACCCGGGAAGCCGGCCCCAGATGAATACCACTCTGGATACGAATATATTATTGGAGTCCCGAGAGCGCCTACAGCAAGGGGGTTGACGGTCTCCGAAACTCGCCAAGCACAAGGGGAGAAAAATTTTAATCAGCGAAAAGAAGTTCAAAATCCCTGGGAGCGATGATCTTTATTCCCTTAAAGTTTTTCAATTCCAAAAGGTCAGCGTCTCCCGTGACCAGATAGTCGACCCCTGCCGCCAGCACGCCATTTAATATGGCATCATCATTCGGATCACGGCACACGCCTGTTACCCCCGCCGTTGGAGGCGCGACGGTTTGCACGGCTTCGGATACAAGTTTTAAGGCCCGCCTCCTTGACAATAAAAGGGCTTTCCGCATTGGGGACATTTCTTGAAGCAAGCGGAGCAGATGATGTGCAATTTATCATCGCAGATAGAATACCCGCCCCGAGGGTAGAAGCAGGATTCGCAGGGTAGGGGGTCCAATTTTCTGAACAGGGGGTTATACGTGAGGGGGAACGGCCTGGAAGGAAAGGGACTTTTCAACGCCAGGATGAGGCCAGCGGATGTTTTGACTCCTGCCCCAATAAAGGATAAAATTTAATAATGAAATTCATCGCTGACCGGACCTTGGGAAAGTTGGCCCGCAAGCTCCGGGTGTTGGGGTTTGACGCCGTATACTGGGGAGGGGGAAATCTGGAAGGAGCATGCCAGGCTGCCCTCATGGAAGGCAGGGTACTATTGACCCGGAGTCGGAAAATTCGGGAAAAACCCGGTGATCTTCGAGTTTTGGTGATCGAGGCTAACGATCCGCGGGAGCAGATTCGGGAGACACTCTCCAAACTCCATTTGCAACCGGCGGCAGAGAAATTTTTTTCCCGCTGCCTGATGTGCAATCAGGATCTGCTATCCATTTCCAAAGAAGAAGCTGAAGGAAAAGTGCCGGATTTCATCTATAGATCGTATGATTCCTTTCATGTCTGCCCGCGTTGTCATCGGCTTTACTGGCCGGGGACTCATTTGCAGCGGATGAAAAAAGAAATCGAAGGAACAATTCCATGATTCAGACAGTAGACCATAGACTTCAGAAATTAGACATTGTCCATCCGGAAACCCCCTCTCCACTTGGGGGAGAGGGTTGGGGTGAGGGGAATTAAAAAGGAAGCTTTAGAAATTTTAAACCCTTATCACCCCCACCCTTCCCTCCCCCATCGAAGGGGGAGGGGAACAGGTTAATGCGTTTGTATTAGAGTAAAAAGGAGGAGAACGCTGCAAAGGTTAATTTGCTGTTTAAAAGTCTGGTGTCTAAAGTCTGAAGTCCAGTGTCTGAATTGCGGCAAGGAACAATTCCCAACGATTGACGGGAGCGGATTGATTGTTTAAAATAAAAAAGGGAAGGAGGTAAATCCTATGGCACTATGGGATATGGTCAGAAAAGGAGCAGAGGAAGGTTTGGAAGCGTTGAAGGGAGGCGTGGCCGTTTTCATGACTGAGGCCGGGAGAAAGAGTAAAATCATTAAGAAAAAAGTGGAACTGTCATCGGTTCAGAATAATGTGCGTAAGACTTTCATTCGCTTGGGGAGCGCGGTATACGACATCCACACGCGAGGTGAACAAGAGGTCTTTGGCCGTGAAGACGTAAAGTTGTTAATCGATCAGGTTGACAGCTATAAGACAAGAGTACGAGAAATCGAGTTGGAGATCGAAGCCATTAAGAAAGAAGAGGGGCCCAAAACTCCCGAAGAAATTTCCGGGAAGGAATCCACGCCGCCTATCAATCCGCCGACTTGAGGGGTTTCCGAGCTTTCTCGCAAGAGGGAGCAACTTTCTGGGCTGCGCAATCGGAGGGATCCCCCTGAACTTTTTCCAGGGCATGTTTTAAGACGGGGAGGAGGACGGTAAGATTTTCCTTTACGGCGCCGGGGCTTCCCGGAAGATTGATGATTAGAGACCGACCACGAATTCCGGAGGTAGCCCTGGAGAGCATGGCCAGAGGAGTGATTTTCATCCCTTCAACCCGCATGGCCTCGGCAATTCCGGGGACTTCTTTATGCAGGACTTTGCGGGTGGCCTCGGGAGTTACATCCCTGGGGCTTAACCCGGTCCCCCCCGTCGTAAGAAGTAAGTCCACCTTTTTTCGGTCCACGTATTCCACCAATTTTTGAGCAATCATCTCTTCTTCGTCCGGAATGACTTCGTAGGCGTCCACTCTGGCCGGGAGTTCGGAGAGGATCCGGCGAATTTCCGGGCCACTCAGGTCTTCCCTTTCCCCCCGGGACCCTTTATCACTGATGGTCAGAATCCCCACTGAGAACATGGATCTCATCTCCCACTTTAATTTCGCCCCCGGCCAGAACCTTGGCAAAAATTCCCTCTTTGGGCATCACGCAGTCACCGGCTTGGTAATAGATGGCGCAGCGGGTGTGGCAAATTTTGCCGATCTGGGTTACTTCTAAGAGGGAGCTTGGGCCGATTTTGAATCTCGTTCCTATGGGAAGTTTTAGCAAGTCTAAACCTTGCGTGGTAATATTTTCGGCGAAATCCCCGGGCCCCACTTTCAACCCCAACTGAACCATTTTGTCTATGGATTCCATGGCCAGCAGGCTGACCTGGCGGTGCCAATCCCCGGCGTGGGCATCGTCTTTCAATCCCAAGGCGGGGACCAGGCAGGATTGTCCCACGTTGGATTTCCGAGTTCCCTTTTCCTTACTGATGTTGACGGCCAAAACTCTTCCCCGGCGATTCATCAAGAAACTCCCCTTTTGGCTTGGATTTGGAAGGCAGCCCGGTTTAAGACGGAGGATATATTCTTATTCCGCCGGACAGCCTTGAGATCGTTATCATGGATATGTTCCAGGAGGCGAATGGCGATGGGCAGCGGAGTCTTGGGATTGTTGACCAGGGCCAGCTTGACGGGGTAGTTTTTTATCCATTTTTTGTTAAGGGCAATGTATTTATAAACTTCATTCGGCAGATTTCTATGCTGGGCGAGCGTTAAGATATCATTGTCGGTCAGCCTTGGGCTGCGCATGACCGCCATGGGAATGACTTTATTCCGGTCGAGAATGAGGATGTTTCTTGCTTCCCGGTTGCCGAGCATAGCCAGGCGGATTTTTTCCGGGACACTCATCTTGAGGATTTTTTGGTAGAGGTTCTGGCGTTGTTCCTCATTCAAATTTTCCTGGAAGTCGTAGATCAGATCCGGAGAAAATTGGGCGGCCTCCTCCTCTTTGACGACAATCTTGTCCAACAGGCCTTCTTCTTCCGGCGAAAGAGGTTGGTCTTGATCCTTAGGGTCTAAAATAGGTTCTTCGGGCATATTTACCATAGAATAGGAAAGCCGGGAGCCAGCCCGGGCAAGAGGCATAGAATTAATTCTGCTAAGCTTTGGCCGCGGCCACAATTTTTTCAGTCAAATGGGAAGGGACTTCCTCGTAATGGGATAATTCCATGGAAAAAGATCCGCGACCACTGGTCATGGAAGTGATATCAGGGGCGTATTTTAAAACTTCCGACAGAGGGACCTGGACCTTGATGAGCTGGCCTTTGGAACGCGGCTCCACCGCCAAGACGCGGCCCCGCCGACTGTTGAGGTCGCCGATGACATCTCCCATATATTCGTCTGGAACAACCACTTCCATGTTCATGATCGGTTCCAGGAGAACCGGGTTGGTCTCCATAACGCCTTTCTTAAAGGCCATCAAAGCAGCGATCTTGAAAGCTATTTCCGAAGAATCGACCTCGTGAGATTTTCCATCGTAGAATTTTACTTTGATGTCTACCACGGGGTAGCCGGCCAGGACTCCACTTTGCATGGCTTCGGCAACCCCTTTCTCTACGGCCGGGACGAAGTTGCGGGGAACGTTCATGCCCACGAGGGCATTCTTGAATTCGAACCCAGCGCCTCGCTGGAGGGGAGAAAGTTCAAAATGGACCTCGGCAAACTGCCCTCGGCCTCCGCTCTGTTTTTTATGGCGGTAGATGATCCCGCTTTTGGTGGTTTTAATTGTTTCTTTGTAAGGGATCTTCGGGGTTTTCAGGTTTACCTCCACCCCGAATTTGCGTTTCAGCTTTTCTACGGTGACTTCTACGTGGACCTGTCCCATGCCATAGAGAATGAGTTCTTTGGTCTGTTCATCCCGTTGGAGTTTGATCGTTGGATCTTCTTCGCTCAAACGAGCGAGGGAGATGGTGATTTTTTCTTCGTCCCCCTTGGATTTTGGCTCCACGGCGAAGGAAACCGGGGGAATGGGCAGGGAGATCCCCTGGTAGAGGATGGGCCTTTTTTCATCGCCCAGCGTGTCCCAAGTGGTTGTCTCGCGCAATTTAGCCACAGCCACGATATCGCCGGGGCCTGCGGATTCTATGGATTTTTGGTTCTTCCCTTCCAATTGAAAAATCTGGCCAAACCGTTCTTTGGCGTCCTTGTTGGCGTTGTAAAGGGTGGAATCCGATCGGAGGTTTCCTGACCAGACCCGAAAAATGGTCAATTTACCGGCGTAGGGATCAGCAACGGTTTTGAAAACGAAGGCCGAAAAAGGTTCCTCTTCCAGAGGCTGCCGGCTTTCCTCTTCCTTGGTCGCTGGATGGATACCCTTGGCGGGCCCCCGATCGATCGGGGAAGGCAGACATTGAATGATGGCATCGAGGAGAGGTTGAATGCCCGTGTTTTTCAAGCCTGAGCCGCAGAGGATGGGGAAAATGGTTTTGTTCAAAACGCCTTTTCTCAGCCCTTGGGACAACTCTTCCGGAGATAGTTCTTGGCCTTCAAGATATTTTTCCAGCAGGGCATCATCCGATTCGGCAATGACTTCAACCAGTTTCTCCTTGGCGTTTTTCACCTCGGCTTGCAGGTTGGAAGGAATTTCATCCTCCCGGATTTTACCGCTGGAGTTATTTTCAAAATAAAAGGCTTTCATCGTCATTAAATCCACCACTCCGATAAAAGAGTCTTCGGAGCCGATGGGAAGGGTCAGGGGAATTGCCTTGGGAGTAAGGATCTTTTGAATATCGGCCAAGGATTGAGAGAAGCTGGCACGTTCCCGTTCCATTTTAGAAATGAAGAATAAACGAGAAAGCCCGAATTGGGAGGCATACTCCCAAACTTTTTCAGTCTGTACCTCTACGCCCGAGACGGCGTCTACGACAATGACGACTCCATCAACCGCCTGTAAGCTGTTTTTGGTATCGATGATGAAATTGGCATCCCCCGGCGTGTCGATGATATTGATTTTGTGCCTGTTCCATTCCAGATGATTAAAAGAAGAACTTATGCTCAAGCTGCGCTTGATCTCCTCGGGCTCGAAATCCATAACGGAGCTTCCTTCATCGACTCGCCCCAGACGGTCTGTGACCCCGCTGTCGAAGAGCATAGCTTCAGCCAGGGTCGTCTTCCCAGCTTTTCCGTGGGCGATGATGGCGATATTGCGCAGGCGATTGGTCTCGTATTTCTTCATACCCTCTCCTTATTTTTATTGAATCTTCAAAATAATTTATATTATGATAAAAAGTCAAGCTAAATCAAGAGGGCCCGAAGCACAATGGCGTATCCCCCAAAAACAACTGAGGGTTGGCAATGGACCAAAAGAGCTGCGAGACGGGGGAGGCACGCTCGAGCCCATAACTTCTTTTTAAGTGGAGATTTTCAAGGAATTTGTTAGTATAAATCCATTAAGATTTCTGGCGGCCGGCAAATGAAGGCACAGATCGAAAAGTTTTTTGATCATCTGCGTATTGAAAGAAATGCGTCAGTCCATACCCTACGGGCCTATGCTGCCGATCTCGAGCAATTTAGAAATTTTTTATTATCCAAGGGACTCTATGCCAACGAGAGAACCGGAGACATCTCCGTGGAGAAGATTGACCATCTGGCGATTCGCGCCTATCTGAGCCACCTCTTCCGGGACTGTAAAAAATCCTCCTTGGCTCGTAAAATCGCTGCCCAGAGAAGTTTCTTCAGATACCTGGTGGGAGAGGGTATCTTGCTGCAGAACCCGGCGGAAATGGTATCTACTCCCAAGCAGGATAGGACTTTGCCCACTTTTCTGCCGGTGGATGAAGTCTTTTCGCTGGTGGAAACCCCCGATATCTCCACCCTCTGGGGGGCAAGGGATCGGGCCATCTTGGAAGTTCTTTACTCCTGCGGCATCCGGGTAAGTGAACTCGTCGGGTTGAGTGACGGAGATGCCGACTTTTTTTTGGGTATTTTGAAAGTCTATGGCAAAGGGGGGAAGGAGAGGATCGTCCCCATCGGCGCAAAAGCCCTGAAGGCCTTGCAGGAATACTTGCCGCAAAGGGACCGGCTACTGGCTCGCCGGAACCGGAAGGGATCGCCATCTCCCTTTTTCATTAATCCTCGCGGGGGACGGCTTACTTCCCGGAGTGTGGCCCGCATCCTGCAAAAACACATCCTGCAGTGCGGATTGCTGCGCAAGATCAGTCCCCATGCCCTGCGCCATTCTTTCGCCACCCATCTTTTGGATGCGGGAGCAGACCTGAGGTCTATTCAAGAAATGTTGGGGCACGTGAGCTTATCTACAACCCAGCGGTATACCCACATCAGCATGGACAAGTTGATGGAAATATATGACCGGGCCCATCCGCGGGCGAAGTAATTATCTTTAGCCACAGAGGGCACAGAGAGCACAGAGAAAAAGTCACAATAAACATAAAATATCAAAAGCAAAATTAGGCTAAATCTTTATTTTGCTTATTGCGTTTCAGTTTTTGATTCATCTCTGTGTTCTCGGTGTGCTCTGTGGCAGGAAAAAAGAAAAAAATGAAAATGGAAAAAATGATCGGGACGACGGTGATCGTCGTCCGGCGTAAAGGCAAAGTCGCCATGGCCGGAGATGGTCAGGTGACCCTGGGGAACACGGTGATGAAACATGGCGCTAAAAAGGTTCGACGGCTTTACAAAGACCAAATCATTGCCGGTTTTGCCGGGGCCACGGCGGACGCCTTTACCCTCTTTGAACGGTTCGAAGCCAAGTTAGAACAATACCGGGGAAATCTACCACGGGCGGCTGTAGAACTGGCTAAAGATTGGAGGACGGACCGCATGCTCCGCCGGCTGGAAGCGTTGCTGGTCGTGGCCAACCGGGATTCTACCTTGGTCCTCTCGGGAACAGGGGACATCATTGAACCGGATGATGAAGTGGCGGCCATCGGCAGCGGGGGGCCTTTTGCCCTGGCTGCCGCCAGGGCTCTGCTCAAGTATTCTGATCTGGAAGCCCGCGAGATCGTCGAGGAAGCCATGCGCATTGCCTCAAAAATTTGCATTTACACCAACGATGAACTAATCGTAGAAGAATTGGGGGCAGATCCCCCAGCGATCAAACCAACTTTCAAAGAAGGAGAAGAATGAGCAACGGAGCAAAAGACGGGAATGAATTGAGACCTCTTACTCCCCGCGAGATCGTCGTCGCATTAGATAAATATGTGATCGGCCAGCAAAACGCCAAGAGGGCGGTGGCGATTGCTTTGCGCAACCGCTGGCGCCGTCAGCGGGTTGAGGAGGATTTGCGCGACGAGATCGCCCCAAAAAACATCATCATGATCGGCCCCACGGGAGTGGGTAAAACTGAAATCGCCCGCCGCCTTTCCAAGCTGGCTCAATCCCCATTCCTGAAGATAGAAGCTTCCAAGTTTACGGAAGTAGGTTACGTCGGGCGGGATGTGGAATCGATGGTCCGGGACCTGACCGAACTGGCGGTCAACATGGTGCGGGCAGAAGAGACGGAGAAAGTCCAGGTCAAGGCCCGGGAGATTGCCGAAGAACGCATGCTGGACCTGCTGCTTCCCCCCCTCAAGAAGGAATCCGTGGAAGAAAAGAAAGCGGAAGAAATGGGGGATAACCCCAGTGAATTTTCTGCCGTAGGAGAAAAAACGCCAAATCTCTCCCAGCATTCTTCACCTACCCGGGAGAAGCTCAGGCAGATGCTCCGTTCTGGAAAACTCGATGAACGGATCATCGAGCTGGAACTGACCCAGCGCAACCTGCCCATGGTAGAGATTTTTTCCAGCGCCGGGATGGAAGAGATGGACATCAACTTGAAGGAAATGTTCAGCAATCTCCTTCCCAAGAAGACCAAGCAGCGAAGGGTCAAGGTCCCTGAAGGATTGGATCTGCTTACCGAAGAGGAATCCCAGAGACTGATCGATATGGAGAAGGTGACCGGATTAGCGGTTGAGCGCGTGGAACAAGGGGGAATTATCTTCCTGGATGAGATTGACAAGATTGCCGGGCGAGAGACTGCCCACGGACCGGATGTGTCCCGCGAGGGTGTGCAGCGGGACCTTCTACCGATCGTAGAAGGGACGACCGTAACGACGCGCTACGGAATGGTGAAAACCGATCATATCCTCTTCATCGCTGCGGGCGCTTTCCATGTTTCCAAGCCCTCGGACTTGATTCCGGAGCTGCAGGGTCGATTTCCCATCCGGGTGGAGTTAGATACCTTGAGCCGGGATGATTTCGTCCGCATTCTTACCGAACCCAAGAACGCCCTGATCAAGCAGTACA
>JAOUFX010000765.1 GCA_029857975.1 Deltaproteobacteria bacterium
ATCGCTTGCAGAATTTCCGGTGGCAGATCCCCGGGTATAATCATTTCTCCTTTGGTCAAAACCACTGCCCTCTCGATGGCGTTTTCTAACTGGCGCACATTGCGCGGCCAGGGATAACGCAGCATCACCTCTAAGGCCTCCTGGGTAAACCCTTTTACATCTTTATTGTTTTTCTTTTTAAATATTTCCAGGAAATGGTGGGCCAAAAGAGGGATATCTCCTTCCCTTTCTCGAAGCGGCGGAAGGATTAAAGTAATGACATTGAGGCGGGAATAAAGGTCTTCCCGGAAGACTTTTTTCTCCACGGCTTCCAGGAGATTCATGTTCGTAGCTGCCACCAAACGCACATCCGCCCGGATGGTTTTCGTTCCTCCCAAACGTTCGAACTCGCCTACTTGCAGGACCCGTAAAAGCTTAACCTGTACGGTCGGGCTGACTTCCCCAATTTCGTCCAGAAAAAGGGTGCCGCCATTGGCCAGTTCGAACCTTCCTTCCTTGCGGGCAATGGCTCCCGTAAAAGCCCCCCGTTCATACCCAAATAATTCTGCCTCCAGGAGGGTCTCGGGCAGGGCAGCACAGCTCACTTTGATGAAGGGATGATTCGCCCGGGGGCTTAAGTCATGGATGGCTTGGGCGATGACTTCTTTTCCCGTTCCGCTTTCGCCCTGGATAAGGACCGTGGCCGAGCTGGGAGCCACTTGGGCAACGATCTCCAGAACCTTCTTCATGGCCGGACTCCGGCCGACAATTTTTTCAAATTTCTGGAAATCCTTAATCCGCTCCTGGAGCATGCGGTTTTCCAGGACCAGAGATTGTTTTTCCATGGCTTTGCGAACCAGTTTAAGAATCTCCCGGGGCTTGAAAGGCTTCTGGATATAGTCATAGGCCCCATCTTTCATGGCCGTCACCGCCGTGTCCACGGTGCCGTAGCCGGTAATGAGGATCACTTCCACCTCCGGGCGGATGGTCTTGGCCACTTTCAGCAGCTCCACGCCATCCATCTTGGGCATTTTTAAATCCGTGAGGACCATATGAATGAATTCCTGACGCAGAATATCCAGGGCCTCCTCGCCATCGCTGGCCGGAAACACTCGAAACCCTGCTCCCTCCAAAATCTTGGCTAAAGAATCGCGGAAAGGTTCATGATCATCCACTAAAAGAACATTTTGGGCTGCCGATGATTCCACCCTCATTTCTTCCAATTTGTCCAAATTCTTCATCCTCCGTTATTCGCTGGCATCCCCCTCCGCTCCCTCCACCCTTCTTTTTCTAAAAGGGTTCAATCGCCAGGCAGAGCGGGCAGACGGATGTTAAAAATCGTTCCCAGGTCCACGAAACTTTTCAAGCTGATCGTCCCTCGATGCTCCTGAATGATGTGTGAGGTAATGGATAGGCCCAAACCTGTCCCCCCATGCCTGGTGCTGAAGAAAGGGGTAAAGACCAGATCTAAATTTTCCTCGGCAATACCTCTTCCGGTATCGGTAATGGAAACTGTAACCTGCCCATTTTCCCAACCCGTAGAGACCGTTAACTTGCCTCCCTCGGGCATGGCCTCGAAGGAATTCTTGACAATGTTTAAAAAAGCCTGGCGGAGTTGTTTGGTATCGATCTGCACCGGGGGCAAAAAGGTCTCCAACTCCTCAACAACCTCCACTTTACGTTCCGTGGCTTCTTCCCGGAGGAAAAGAAGCAGATCGGCGATAACTTCATTGATGTTCCCCGGCTCCAGCTTCACTTTGGGCAGACGGGCGAATTGCAGGTATTCTTCGACGACTTCGATCAGATGGTCGAGTTCCGCTTTGATCACCCCCAAAAGATTACGGGCTTCCGTTGAGTCTTGCCCGGCGAACCGGGTTAGCTCTTCTTCCAGAAGTTCGGCATTCAAAACAATTGTTCCTAAGGGATTCTTGATTTCATGGGCCACGCTTGCCGACATCCTGCCCACAACTGCCAGTCGCTCCGACTGGACGATCTGCTGATGAAGCTTCTTTTCGGCGGTGACGTCCTTGACGTACTCTACCACTTCCACGACTTCTCCGCTCCGATTGCATAAAGGGAAGGTGTAGAGTTGCAGGTAGTGCTTGGCTCCATCGGCGATCAAGCTGGCTCGTTCGCGAAAAGCCGCCCGGCCCGTTCGGAAAGATTCTTCCGCCGGGCAGTTGGGACAAAGGTCAGACCTCCCTTGAAATTCCTGATAACAGATTTTTCCCATAAAATCTTCTGGAGACTTATTGTACCAGTTCAAACCGGTTTTATTGACCATGGAGATGCGGAAATTTTGGTCCACAATGGCGATGGCATCTGGGGCGCCGTCGAAAAGAGTTTGCAAACGGTTCTGGCTCTTGACGATTTCTTCTCCCCATTTTACCTTCTCCTCTGCCCGGATGCGTCCCTGATTAATCTTGTGGCCAACGTAAGTTCCTGCCAGGAGGGTACAAGCCATAATGAACAAAAGCAAGGCAGAATTCTTAAAGCTGGCCCATACCACCTGAGTAACGTCCGAATAAGGAGCAACGACGGCAACCGACCAAATCTGTTCATCG
>JAOUFX010000766.1 GCA_029857975.1 Deltaproteobacteria bacterium
GAATGATGGAACAATGTCGTTAAGGGAGGCGAAAGGCAAAATTATTATTTTGACCTTTATTAAAGATTGGTGCCCGATTTGCAGGAAGGATGCCTCTTCCTTTGATAAGTTGGCAAAATCTACGAAAGACAAAGGTGTCGTTTTTCTAATCGTGGCCGTCAAGTGGAGAGAAAAAGATTTATTAGAATTTAAAAAAGAATTTAATTTTTCCACTCCCATTCTCCTTGATGAAAATGGATCAGTGGCCAAAGCGTATAAAGTCTCCGGTCACCCTGAATCGTTTTTCATTAACCGCCAGGCAAAGATAATCGCGAAAACTTTTGCGGAAAAAGATTGGACATCGACGAGCATGAGGAAACTGATTCGGCATCTATCGGCCGCTAAATGACCCCCCCTCCAAAAACCATGACCCTATTTTGACACCAGCCCCAAAAAAAGAAAAGGGGAGTTAACTAACTCCCCGTAATAACTGGTAGGCGGTGAGGGAATTGAACCCACGACCTCCGGTATGTGAGACCGGCGCTCTAACCAACTGAGCTAACCGCCCATGTTAATAAATAGAGTGCCTAAAATAAGATCAAGTGTCAGTGTGAGTGTCTGTAAAAATAAATGTCTAAAGTTGAAAAAAACTTTAAACTATAATTCAGGATACAAAAACTAAAGAAAAAAGTCCAGCTTTTTTCCTTTTTCCCTTTTCCCCAATCCACACCCTACCATCCAAATCCACATTCCGTATTTGACAATTCCCCTTTTACTTCTTTTTCCCCTTTGGTAGAATAGGCTGGTTTTTTTCATTTGCAAAGAAAAAATCATCCGCATAAACCTCAAGTATTAGGCATGGCGAAAAAAAGCTCTCAATCTTTTCATTCTTGGCGTACCCTCTTTTTTGTTTTAAAGCGGGAAAACTTTTTTTACATCCTGGGAATCACCGCGGTGATTTTACTGGGCGGTGCAGCGTTCCTCTTTCTTATGGAACATAAGGTGAATAAATCCGTCGGCAGCATCGGCGATGCCATTTACTGGGCGGTCATTTCCATGACCACCACCGGCTATGGCGACATTACCCCTTCTACCGTGGGGGGGCGCGTCATCGCCGTGATCGTAGTCTTTTCAGGCTTGATCTTACTTTCCATCGTCACCGCCACGGTCGCTTCGGTGTTCGTGGAGAAAAAAATCAGAGAGGGAAAAGGATTGGAAACCATCAAATTTAAGGATCATTTGGTCCTCTGCGGGTGGAACAACAACGCCGAAGAGGTCATTGAGGGTCTCCGGCGGTCCCTGGATTTCAAAAAGCTTCCGCTGGTCCTGGTCAATGAACTTTCCGAAGAAGAAGTGGAGTCACTGAAATATAAATACCAGGAATACGAATTCAAGTTTCTCCGGGGAGACTTTACCCATGAAGATGTCTTAGCCCGAGCCAACATCGCCCGGGCCCGGTCGGCCATCCTCCTGGCGGATACTTCCGGTCATCGCTCCCTGGAAAAGGCCGACGAGCGAACTATCCTCGGCACCTTAGCCATTAAATCGATATCGCCGGAAGTTAAGACCTGTGCCGAGTTGATCAATCCCGAGAATAAACAACATCTGCGCCGGGCCAATGTGGACGAAATCATCGTGCGCGGGGAGCATAGCGGCAGTTTGCTGGCTGGCGCCGCTACTTCACCGGGATTGCCCAGAGTCATTTCCAATCTTCTTTCTCCCTTAGAAGAAAATAACTTCTGGAAAGTGGAAATTCCCTCCCGGTTTATCGGCCAATCTGTGGCCGAGCTCTCTGCCTATTTTAAGAAAGAGCATCAGGCGCTGCTCATTGCTCTGCTCCGAGAGCAAAAAGGCCTGGCTCTGGAGAACATTCTCACCGATGACTTCTCGGCCATCGACCAGTTTATCAAGCGGAAGTTCGAGGAAGCGGATAAAGATTATTTCGAGAAAAAAGACCGCATCATCTCCACTCTGAACCCTGCCGATGATGTTCTTCTTACCGAGGATGACTCGGCCGTGGTCATCGCCCGGAAGCGGCCCTGAGGGGGAAAAACATGGAAGAAGAAAAGTTTCTACAAGCGATTCCTATCCTCCAAGACCTTAATGAAGAGGAGCTGCGCCAGCTCCTTAAGATCGCCCGCCGGGTCCAATATCCCAGGGGGAAGGTAATCCTTAAGGAGGGTGAGACCGGCGAGACCATGTTTATCATCGAGGAAGGAAAGGTGGAAGTTTCCAAAACCTTAATTATGAAGTTGGGCCGGGAGGAATATCAGGATCGGGATAAAATCCTTACCAAGCTTTCGGCGGAAGACCATGCCATCTTCGGGGAAGTTGCCCTGTTCGAGCAGAATAAGCGTACGGCAACGGTTACGGCCTTGACCGACTGCCAATTGCTGGAAATTTCCAAGCTCGACTTCCTCAGGCTGGCGGATGAATCCCCACGCATGGGGTACAAAATCACCCGCAACATTGCTCAGCTCCTCTGTTCGCGGTTGCGCAAGGCGGATGAGGACACGATTAAACTTACCACGGCGCTCTCTATCGCATTGAGCCGGTAATCCC
>JAOUFX010000046.1 GCA_029857975.1 Deltaproteobacteria bacterium
GGCGTTTTCCAGTTCTCGAATATTCCCGGGCCAATGATATCGCATGAGCAGATCCAACGCCCGTGGCGATATTTCTTCCACCTGCTTCTTATTTTCAGCATTAAATTTTTTTAAGAAATATTCAACAAATTCGCGAATATCCTCCTTTCTCTCTCGGAGAGGAGGAAGAGTGATGGCGATTACATTTAACCGGTAAAAAAGGTCTTCGCGGAACTTTTTTCCTTCCACTTCCTTTGCAAGGTCCTTATTAGTCGCTGAAATGATACGTACATCCACTTTAATGGTTCTCGTTCCTCCTACCCTCTCAAATTCTTTCTCCTGGATAACCCGCAAGAGCTTTGCCTGGGTGGTCAAGCTGAGGTCTCCAATCTCATCGAGGAAAATCGTTCCTTTATCGGACAGCTCAAAACGGCCCTCTTTGCTTGTGTAAGCATTGGTGAAAGCACCCTTTTCATGGCCAAAAAGCTCGCTTTCTAATAAACTTTCTGGCAGGGATGCGCAGTTCACGGCCAGAAAAGGTCCCCCAGCCCGGAGGCTATTATGATGAATGGCCTGAGCAATCAACTCTTTCCCTGTCCCGCTCTCTCCAAAAATGAGTACGGTGGCATTCGTTGGTGACACTCGGCGCAAAATTTGGAAGACCTCGTGAACTTTATTACTCCGCCCCACAACCGCATTAAATAGGTATTTCCCCCCTTCAGGCTCAGAGCCTTTTTCTGAAAATCGCCTGTATTCTAAAATACTTCGAACGACAGCACGAATTTCCTCATTATTGAATGGTTTGGTAATATAGTCGTAAGCCCCCAATTTCATAGCCTCTACGGCGCTACGAATGGTTGCGTATGCGGTCATCATTAAAACAGGTATTCCAGGATTGATCTTCTTGATCTCTCGTAGGGCCTCCATACCATCCATCTTGGGCATTTTCAAATCTAAAAGGATAAGGTCGAAAAATCTTTCTCTGACTTTGTTTAAGGCGTCGATTCCATCCACGGCTTCTTCGATGGCATATCCTTCCTCTTCAAAGAGAGTTCGAAGAAGAGCCCTCATGCTCTTCTCATCTTCTACCACTAATATTGTCTGTACGGAAGCTTTCACAATTCGCCCTCCTAAGCAAATTTTTTCTTATCCGTTGAGAGCTTGATGGTGAAAGTCGTACCTTTCCCAATTTCACTTTGTACATCGATTGTCCCCCCATGGCTTTCGATAATTCCACTGGCAATGGAAAGACCCAAGCCGATTCCAGATTCTTTGGTGCTAAAAAAGGGGTCGAATATTCGATGGATATTTTCCGGAAGGATCCCCTTTCCGGTATCATGTACTTCAACCACCACCCACTGATTAAAATCGGTATCAGTTATCACCCTTAGAGTCCCCCCCTGTTCCATTTCTTGGATTGCATTAATGAAGAGATTTACAAAAACCTGCTTTATTTTTTCTTTATCTATCTCAATAGAAGGCGGTTGGGGGTTAAACACCTTGATCAAAGCCACCCCGTTTTCCTTAGCCTTATCCTCAATTAAAATTAAGGCTGCCTTAATGACTTCGTTTAGATCCGCTGATTCTATATTCAACACCTGTGGTTTGGCAAAATTTAAGAGAGCCGAGACAATCCGTTCCAATCTCTCAGCCTCTTCGATGATGATGTTCGCGGGCTCTATTTTTGAATTCTGAGAAGGGAACTTCTCTCTCAAATATTGGGCAAAGCCTTTAATGGAGGCAAGGGGGTTTCTGACCTCATGGGCGATACCGGCTGCAAATTTCCCAAGCGATGCGAGGCGGTCGCTCCGGCGAACCTTTTCCTCCAACTCTTTAATCTCCCTCAAATCTTCAATAATTTCCGCTGCTCCCATTATTTTCCCTCCTTCCCCCTCTAAGGGAAAGGCACTAATGCGAAGGGGAATTTTTTCTCCCCCTTTGGTTTTTCTGGAAAGGTCTACATCATGAAAAGTAGATCCGCTTCGAAGGGCCTGCATGATAATGGATTCAGAAGAATCCCCAAAAACTTCCTCATAATTCCTTCCGACGACTTCCTCTCTCCTCATTTTTGTCATTCTTTCGGCTGCCGGGTTAAAGGTTAAGATCTTCCCCTCTCTATCTACGGATATCAGACCACTGAAAATACCGTTGACCACTCTTTCCGTATAGCTGGCCATATTTATTAAAGTATTACGGGTTACTTGGTATTTCTGGAGAGTGAAAAGAAGGTAAAGAGCAAGGAAGCCTGCCACCAGAAGGATCATAGCCATGGAAATCGCCCGATCTCGAGCTTCTGAGGTGGCGAAAATAGTTTTCTGAATTTTAAAGCCCATCACCCACCAGTATAAATCCGGGGGGGGCATAAGGATTCCATAACCTGAGAGAAAAAAAGGCGCGCGAAGGAAAAGGAAGGGCTCGACGATTTCGAAAACTTCTTCACCATTTGGCAATCGGACGAATCGGGCTTGAATTTTATTCTTTTCAATCGACCTGTTCTTTTCCAAATTGGGGATTAATAATTTTCCAGTCTGATCGGGTTGGCTACGGACGAGGATGACATTCTTTTCATCTACCAGAGCAATATAGGCAATTTCCTCATCTCGGCTCGCGTTCTCGATTAAGTTTTGTAAAAAAATGTGGTCTCTGCTTATATCTTGTACATTGACTCTTACACTGGCCTGAAGAGAAAAAGCGAGGGTTATGGCCTTGTTCTTTAAAATTTCAAAGCCATATTTTTTTTCTCGCTGCACATCGCGGTAAGTGGTGATGGCTAAAATTGCGGCCAAAACAAGGAAGAGAGATAGAACGAGGGAAAAAGAAACTCCTCTCTGTTGAATAAAGTTTTTAATTCCCACTCTTCTTTTTGTTTCCATTTGGTTTCAGAGCATCAGAATTCTGGAGGTTAGCGTTCTGCAAGCTATAACATTATATCAATAAACATCTAAAAATAAGGTTTGTCAAATAATTTAGAATACATTTTTAGAATTATACTCGTTAGGGGGCAGAACCACAAAAAGCAAAGAAAACCGCAATATACAGAAATCTAAGCCCCGAACCCAGGGGCGCAGTGGAACGATGGCATAGAATCCCCTAGAGCTTTCCACAATAAACTCAATAAATTTAGGAATAAAAAATTGCGGTCGCACCCAAGTTCAGACTTCCTGATATGGGAGGGAACTTTCTTGAAACTTCCTTTCAGAAAGGGAGTCATATAATAGGAGGTATCATGCTTACTGTACCGCAAAAGAATAGCATTGCCTCTATAGCCCGGCGTTTAATGATCGGATATTTTTATTTCCTTCTCGCTTCGTTTTTGATCCTTTTAACGTGTTCTCTACCCAATCCCTTGACTTCGCAACCAAACTCAAAAAATTTCCGAATTTTTGAATCATCGAATATTGCAAAGTCGTCAATGACCTCCACGGGCCGCCCGGTCATTTTTAAAATTTCTTCGGAGGATAATTTTTTATAAACCGGATGCCGTAGGGCGAACACCATAGCATCCACCCCTTTTAAAAATCCGGCTAAGTCTTTATGAACACGAAGTTCATTAAGTTTTTATTGATTCCGGAAGAAGCGCCCCACAAAACCAACCCCCATGACGACAATGATTTCTTGGCCCGGGGAGCACCGTTCTTGAACGATCTGCTGGACCCTTTCAAACTCCCGGTCATAATCTGCTTTTGGCGCCAAGGGAAAAGCCTGCCCTGCAGAGCAGATGGAGACGGGCGGCTCAAGAAGATTGTAGTTATTCTTAGCATCTGGTTCCGGCATTTTATTAGCTCCTCCCTTATTCAAGGTCAATGAATGGGCTCTATACTGCCGCTGTCGATTTCCACGGAAACAGACCGTCGCAAAAGGTCAACGGAGATGACCAATTTTTCTTTCTCCTCTTTAATTTTTACCAAGAAACCTTCGCAACCCCTCAAGGGTCCATCGACGACCCGAACCAGCTGCCCCTCTTTTAAATATGGGAAAGGAGATACGGCGGCCTTGCCGTTTAAGATTTTTTTAATGGATTCGATCTGGATTTCCGGGATAGGTGTCGGGCCGCCTTCATTCCCCAAGATTTTAACCACCCCTGGAGTCTTCAATATTTCCAGCCATATGTGATGGGTAAGATTTTCATGCACGAATAGATATCCTGAGAAAAGGGCCTTCTGAATCTTTTTCCGTCGATCTTTCCGCCTGCTCCAAACTTCTAACTTAGGAAGAAATGCATTAATTTTCTTGTCGCTTAACCGCTGATACACGAAATCTTCATGGCGGCTGCGCGTATATAAACAATACCAGTATAAAGGACTATTTTCCATTTTCTCTCTCAAGCAAGATATTCATGCAATGCCTCTTCCCAGGTCCTCATCTTCCGACCCACGAGGGTTTCGAAGCGATGGCAGTTGAGTATAGAATTCGCCGGGCGTTCGGCAGGACGGGTTAATTCAGCCGAGGAAATAGGAATGATTGAAATGTGGTCTATATTTTTTTCTCTTAGAATTCGGCGAGCGAACTCATACCAGGTACAGGAACCGGAATTGGTGACATGGAAAACTCCTTGGCCTTCTTTCTCCAGCAATTGACCTAACGCCCAGCTTAAATCTTTGGTAAAAGTGGGGGACCCCCGTTGATCATCCACCACCCGCAGATTTTCCTCCTTTCCTGCCTTCTGGAGAATGGTATCCACAAAGTTCTTCCCGTGACGGCCAAAAAGCCATTCCGTACGGATGATGAGATGATCTCTTAGAATTTCCCGGATGTAATGCTCTCCCAAAAGTTTAGAACTTCCGTAAACATTCAGGGGATGGAGAGGGTCTTCTTCTCGATATGGGGCAGAAGATGTTCCAGCGAACACATAATCGGTGCTCAAATGGATCATTCTGGCATTAATGGCTGTACATCCGGTGGCTATATTCCTGGCTCCGTCGGCATTAACAGCAAAAGCCAATTCCTTATTGGACTCACACCCATCTACATCGGTGTAGGCTGCAACATTGACCACAACCTGCGGGCGCAGGATTTGAATCTCTTTTTGTACCCGGTGCTGATCCGTAATGTCCAAATCTTCTATGTCCCGGGCCAAAACTTGGTGTTTCACTGACAGGGCTGGAACAAGGTCTTTTCCCAGCATTCCCCGGGCACCGAATACTAAAACTTTCATGGCAATCGCTCTTGGTAGTGTTTCCGGTAAAAATCTCGATAGGCTCCGCTCTTGATCCTCTGCCACCATTCTTCTTGGCGGAGGTACCAACGAACGGTTTGGTTAAGGCCTTCCTGGAGAGAGTAGATTGGCGACCAGCCCAGATCTTTTTGAATCTTCGAAAAATCAACAGCATAACGCCGGTCGTGCCCTGGACGATCGGTAACAAAACGAATCAGGGATTTTGGTTTTCCCAGTAGGTTAAGGATGGTCTCAGTAATTTCCAGGTTGTTTCTTTCTCCGTTCCCTCCGATGTTATAGATCTCCCCTTCCCTGCCTTCTTGCAGAACGAGAAAAAGGGCCCGGCAGTGATCCTCCACGTGAATCCAATCCCGGACATTCCGCCCATCCCCGTAGACCGGCAAAGGCTTATTTTCGAGGGCATTGGTGATAAAAAGAGGGATCAGTTTTTCCGGAAATTGATAAGGGCCGTAATTATTGGAACAGCGGGTGACGACGGCTGGAAAACCGTAGGTTTTGAAATAAGATCGCACCAGGAGGTCAGCTGCGGTCTTACTGGCCGAGTAGGGACTATTGGGAGACAGGGGTGTGTCTTCCCTAAACCCAGGGGCCTCCGGAGAAAGCGATCCGTAGACTTCATCCGTAGAAACCTGAATAAATTTTTTGATTTTATGCCGCAAAGCGGCATGGAGGAGAACTTGCACTCCCACGACATTGGTTTGAATGAAAACATCCGGTTCATACAGACTCCGGTCAACATGTGATTCGGCGGCAAAATTGATAATGGCTTCTATACCACTTTCCAGAAGGCTGTCCACCAGCTTGCCATCACATATATCTCCGTGGATAAACCGGTAATTCTTATGATGGGCAAGGTTGGCTAAATTCTCCAGGTTACCGGCGTAGGTCAATTTATCCAGATTGAGGACTTCATAATCTCTCTGGTGAGGATTTTCGGGGCCCATTAAAAGATGAATAAAGTTGGACCCGATAAATCCTGCTCCACCAGTAACTAATATCTTCATAATAAACACCGTTAGTCGTGAGGTGTGAGGCGTAAGCGGTTACAACTTACAACTCGCCACTTACCACTCTCTTCTTACAATCCTATCCATCTTTTCGCGACCAATCGTAAGGAATTTCTCCCCTATGAGGTTCAACCCGATACTCATCCGGATCCCGATAAGAATATACCTCGGTGGGGCAGTTGATTACCATGGCCTCACTCTCACTGATGCATTTGAACCCATGGAAGACCAGTGGCGGAATCTGTAAAAGAATGGGATTGTGTTCGCCCATGAAAAATTCATTGATTTCTTTATAGGTGGGAGAACCCTCCCGGCCATCATAAAGGACGACTTTCATCATCCCTTTTATGACTACAAAATGGTCCACTTGTTTTTTATGGTAATGCCAGGCCTTCACAGCCCCCGGGTAGGCGGTTGTCAAGTAAACCTGACCGAATTTAAGAAAGATTTCATCGTCGGCCCGGAGCATCTCCATCAAGCGCCCGCGTTCGTCCGGAATCACCTTCAGTTTTTTAATTCTTACGCCTTCAATCATAAGAACACCGTAAGTTGAGAGTCGAGAGTTGTAAGTACCAATCCGTCAAGCAATTACTCTTTTTTCTTTAAGGAATAGATTAGACCTGTTAGTATTTTATCTACGTCCAGCATTTTTTGTTCAATCGGGCCAATCGATTCATCTGAAATATAGCCCAAATATTTGGCGATTTCAAGGTATGTATCTACCTCTCCCACCTCTCAACTTCCAACTCCCAGTTTGTAGGCACCGGTTTGAGCAACCAGATTACTTGCCCGCAAGAGAGATTCGAACGTTCCAGCGTCCGTCCACCACCCCTCCAAGACTTCATAGGTTAAATTGCCCCGGCGGATGTATTCGTTATTTACATCGGTAATCTCTAATTCCCCACGGGCTGATGGCTTCAAGCTACGAATAATATCAAAAACCCCGGCGTCATACATATAAATGCCGATTACCGCTAACTTAGACCTGGGCATTGCGGGCTTTTCATCGATACGGATGATTTTGTCTCCTTTGATTTCTGGTACTCCGAAACGTTGCGGGTCCGGAACCTCCTTCAACAAAATCTTGGCTCCGCTCTCCTGCTTTTCGAAATCCTTTACTGCTTTCAGAATGCTCGTTTCAATGATATTGTCTCCCAGAACCACACAGATTTTTTTCTGGTCGGAAAAATACTCTGCCAAAAATAGGGCGGCGGCAATTCCGCCTTCTCCTTCCTGGTAGGTGTAATTGATATGCTGCAGTCCGAATTCTTTCCCGTTCCCCAAAAGGCGAAGAAAATCTCCGGCGTTGTTTCCGCCAGTAACAATCAAAATATCCCGAATTCCCGCATTGACTAATGTCTGCAGCGGGTAATAAATCATGGGTTTGTCATGAACGGGAAGGAGATGCTTGTTGGTGATCTTCGTCAACGGATAAAGCCTCGTTCCCAGCCCTCCCGCTAGAATAATACCCTTCATCTTTTCTTCTCCTATGTTGATTGAATATGAATTATTTTGTTGGACGCAGATCAACACAGATTTTTTGGATAATTCAAATAAAAATAATTCACAGAAAATATATATCTGCGTTGATTTGCGATAATCTGCGTCCCCATAAATTTAGATCGATTTTCTGGCTATCTTTTTCTGGAAATAGGGAACTGTCCTTCTGATTCCTTTCCGCAACTTGACCTGAGGGTGCCAATTCAAAACTTTTCGGGCCTTGTTGATATCCGGTTGACGGACTCGGGGATCATCTACAGGAAGCGGCTGATGGATGATTCTGGATTTACTTCCCGTAATTTCCAAGACCATTTTGGCAAAATCTGCGATGGAAAATTCATCCGGATTTCCCAGGTTGACTGGTTCACTTTCTTGCGAAAAAAGTAACTTAAAAATTCCCTCGACCAGATCATCAACATAGCAGAAACTGCGGGTCTGGGAACCATCCCCATAAATCGTTAAATCCTCACCTTGCAAGGCCTGCAGGATAAAATTAGGAACGACCCGGCCGTCATGCAAACGCATGCGGGGACCGTAGGTGTTGAAAATTCTGGCAATACGTGTGGGCACCCCGTGATAACGATGATAAGCCATGGTCAGGGCCTCGGCAAATCGTTTGGCTTCGTCGTATACTCCCCGCGGACCGATGGGGTTTACATTTCCCCAGTAATCTTCTTCTTGCGGATGGGCGAGCGGGTCGCCATAAACTTCTGAGGTGGAAGCCAGGAGAAAACATGCTTTTTTGGCCAAGGCCAAACCCAGTACTTTATGTGTTCCCAGAGCCCCCACTTTCAAGGTCTGAATGGGTAGCTGAAGATAGTCAATCGGACTGGCCGGAGAGGCAAAATGCAGAACATAATCTAAAGATCCTTCGATAAAAATATAATTGGTCACATCGTATTGAATAAATTGAAATCGGCGTTGACCAGCCAGGTGGGCAATATTATCCGTTGAGCCCGTGAGCAGGTTGTCCATGCAGATAACTTCCAGCCCCTCGGCCAGCAGCCGATCGCACAGATGAGATCCCAGGAAACCCGCTCCGCCAGTGATTAAAGCTCTCATTCTATCTCCCTACGGCGAAATATTGAAAGCCCATCTCCCGCATTTTCACGGGTTCGTATATATTGCGGAAGTCCAAAAAAACCGGGCTTTTCATTATCTTCTGCAACCGTTTCAAGTCGAGATTTCGAAACTGGTTCCATTCCGTAATAATCAACAAAGCATCAGATCCCTTGGCCACGTCATATGGATCTTTTCCATATTCAATCTTCTTGAATATTTTTTGAGCTGCTTCCATGGCTTTGGGGTCATAAGCCTTGATTTTCGCCCCCTCTTTCAGCAAGGATGAGATAATCTTTAAGGAAGGTGCTTCCCGTATGTCATCGGTGTTGGGCTTGAAAGAAAGCCCCAAGACCGCGATGGTTTTCCCTTTCAAGTTTCCCACAGCATCCTTTACTTTGGCAACCATTCGCTCTTTTTGTTTTTCGTTGACTTTCATCACCGAGCGCACAATTTCAAACCTGTATCCTTGCTTTTCGGCAATTTTAGATATACCCAAAGTATCCTTGGGAAAACAAGAGCCGCCATAACCAGCTCCGGCGTGCAAAAACTTCGACCCGATTCTCTGATCCAGTCCCATTCCTTTGGCTACAACGTTCACATCCGCGCCTACTTTTTCACAAATATTGGCAATCTCGTTGATAAAAGAAATCTTGGTGGCCAGAAAGGCGTTGGAGGCATACTTGATCATCTCGGCGGTTTCGATATTGGTGATCACGAAGGGGGCCTCGATCAAATAAAGAGGGCTATAAAGGTCCTTCATGATGGCCATGGCCTGCTCGCTGGAGGCCCCGATGACCACGCGGTTGGGGCGCATGAAATCTTCGATGGCCGCTCCTTCCCGCAAAAATTCGGGGTTGGAGACGATATCGAAGTTAACTTTTTTCCTTTCATATTGTTGGACGACTTTGCGTATTCTTTCGCCGGTCCCTACGGGAACGGTGCTCTTAGTGGCAATGACCTTGTATCCGTTCAAATTCTCCCCGATCTTCCTGGCCACTTCATCAATGTAGGTCATGTCCACGGAGCCGTCTTTCTTGGGTGGAGTTCCCACGGCGATGAAAATAACCAGAGACTTCTCAACCGCTTTATCGATTTCTGTGGTGAACACCAACCTCCCCTCCCGCAGATTTCTCTTGAGCATCTCCTCCAGCCCGGGTTCAAAAATGGGAGAGATTCCCTTTTGGAGCAAGGCAATCTTTTGTTCATCATTATCCACACCTGTGACGTTCAGTCCGAATTCCGCAAAGCAGGTTCCGGTAACTAAACCCACATATCCTGTACCAATCACGCAGATATTCATGGCTCACTCCCTAAAATTTAATAGGACGCAGATTTACGCCGATAACCGCAGAAACAAAAAAGACGCTGTGCGCATGGCGCTAAGCGCTATGCGATTTTCGGCATATCTATGTCCAAAAAGGGATTTCCCATACAATTTAATTGCTTACGAAATTTATAATACAATAGCTGCTAAAAAGCAAGGCAGGAATTAGGGGTGTTCATTTTATTTAGGTATTCTTCCTTTTTCCTGAAACCTTTTCCAGGTCGCTTGGAGGCCGGCTTCGAACCCAATCTTCACTGCATATCCGAGATGGGACTTGGCCTGGTCGATGGAAGCGAGAGAATGCCGGACCTCTCCGCTTCGCGGTTGCGCATATTGGGGAGCAATTTGGCGGTTTGATATTTTTTGCAGGGAAGAGAGCAGGTTGTTGATCGTGATTTGCCGGCCGCAGGCAATGTTAAAAACTCGACCGGAAATTCCGGGCGTCGTCATGGCCAATAAATTAGCCTGCACTACGTTGGTTACATAAGTGAAGTCTCGGGATTGTTGCCCATCCCCGTAAATGATGGGGGA
>JAOUFX010000767.1 GCA_029857975.1 Deltaproteobacteria bacterium
TTCATGGCCAATGCGGGTGCTGAATACGGGCTGATGGGTAGTCCAGAAGAGTTTCAAAAATGGGTAGAGGGAGAAGTTACGGAAAGCCATGAATTATTGAAACAACATAATCTGTTGGGGAAACCGAAGAAAACAAAGTAGGCAAAATAAATCGGGCCAGGGAGTAGAAAGATGAAACGGGCGGATGTAGTCATGGGCTGCCTTCTCATAGGGGTGACTGGCTATATTCTTTATGAAACCAATTTTTATCCGAGTCCCATTGTACCCGGGGCCCCAGGACCTGCCTATTTTCCCCGAGGACTTGCTTGCACCCTTCTGCTATTAGCCGTAGTTTTGTTTGTCCAAGGCCTGCGAGCAAAAGAGGAGGGAGATACAGGGATGCGTGGGCAGGTCGTCTGGAAATTAGGCTGCACCCTCATTCTGATCGTTACTTATTTGGCCTTGTTAGAAATATGGGATACCTTTATCTTGACTCCTCTTTTGCTGGCCCCGATCATGGTGATCATGGGGGAAAGAAGAATCCAAAGCATTATTGCGGTTCCTTTAATTTTTGATCTCTTTATTTACGCGGTTTTTTATCGGATTTTTCATGTGCAGTTTCCGACCATTTATTTTTAGCCTAATGAAATTTTAGAGGGGGAGCAGGAATCGTTAGACCTGATCTGATGGCCATTTGCCACGAAGTCGGAAACGATGGATCCACCGGAAGTCATTGATCGGCTCCTATGCACGCCTGCTCTCTACTTGATGATCAATCGCTTTTGGTAACAGTTTAGCCCTTCGAAAAATGGGCTAAACTTCAATGCCAAAGGCCAATGGCAAATTTTAAAATGATAGGCATTTTCCCCTGAAACTTACATTTTTCATTTAGCAACTTTCATTTTTCAATGAAATTTAGAGGTTCTTTTCAAAGCGCTAAATTAATACCGCTTTTTTAGTTAAAATTCTCTTTTCCCTCTTCTCCGAAAGGATACTCCACATGTTTATGGAATTGGAAAACCTCCTGAGGGGATTCTATGTGGCCCTGCAACCGCTGAATTTGGTGTTGATCGCTACGGGAACAGCTCTGGGAGTCTTTGTGGGGGCGATGCCCGGTCTCAGCTCAACCACGGGTCTGGCTATCGTTTTACCCTTTACCTTCATGCTGCCCCCCATTCCTGCTTTTTTAATGATGATCTCCCTCTATATGGCTGCTGAATACGGCGGTTCAATCACCGCCATTGCCATCGGTGTTCCGGGAACCCCCCCGGCTCTGCCTACCACCTTCGATGGCTATCCTTTGACCAAAAAGGGATTGGCCGGGAAAGCATTGGGAGTTTCTATTATCTCCTCTACGCTGGGCGGGGCTTTTGGCACTATCATTCTGATTCTTGCCGCCCGGCCGATTTCAACCTTTGCGCTAAAATTCGGACCCGCGGAATACTTTGCCCTCGGTGTATTCGGATTGTCCATCGTCGGTAATCTGGTCGGGGCGAGTGTGGTAAAAGGTTTTATTAGTGTGATTATCGGGCTTCTTTTTACCCAAGTGGGCGTAGACGTCATGAGCGGATACCCCAGATTTACCTTCGGTCTCTCCGGGTTATTGGAAGGAATTCCTTTTATCCCCGCCTTGATAGGATTTTTTGCCATTTCGGAAATTTTTAAATTGATAGAAGAATCGGGGGTCATCCAGAGAATCGAAAAAAAAATTTCCGGAAAACTTCCAACGTGGAAAGAACTGAAGAGCCTTATAGTTACCGTATTGCGATCATCGGCTATCGGAGCGATTGTAGGGGCCGTCCCCGGAGCTGGAGCCACGATCGCTTCTTTAATTGCCTACAATGAGGCCAAAAGGGTATCTAAGACCCCCGAAAAATTTGGGACTGGGGTTTTAGAAGGAGTAAGTGCCCCTGAATCGGCCAACAACGCCTCAGTAGGCGGAGCCATGATTCCTCTTTTAACCTTGGGAATTCCGGGATCAGGCAGCACAGCCATCCTTCTGGGGGGATTGATGCTTCACGGCATGTCTCCCGGACCCATGCTTATGAGCAAGAACCCTGAATTGGTATATTCCATCTACAGCGGTTTTTTTGTCTCTGAGTTTTTTATGTTGATAATCGGGTTATTAGGGATCCCCCTTTGGGTCAAACTGATATCTCTGCGCAGCAGCACCCTGACTCCTCTCATTCTGGGTATATCCATGGTTGGAGCCTATGCCCTGGGAAATAGTGTATTTGATATGATTTTGGCCTTGTTCTTTGGGGTTATTGGATTCTTGATGCGCCGTTTTGGATTTCCCCTCGCCCCGGCAGTCTTGGCCATCGTTTTGGGTTTTATCGTGGAAACCAACTATCGCCGGGCTCTGACGATTTCGGGGGGGGATCACATGATGTTTCTTACCAAACCGATTAGTCTCTTTCTGATTCTCTTAGCCCTGGCCAGTTTTCTCATCCCTGTACTGAAAAATTATTTAGGAAAACGGAAAAGTATCCCTAAAACAGCCTGATCATCTTTGCGATCATGGCCAAGGTGATGCCTCCGATCATCCGGCTTTCCGTAC
>JAOUFX010000768.1 GCA_029857975.1 Deltaproteobacteria bacterium
CCTTGCCAAACTCTGCATTTTTCACATGAAAAAAAGCGAGGATGGAATCGGGGTCATTGGCAACATGAGTTCGGTCCACGGTCACATAGTGACTAAGAACAAGCCGGTGTATAACATTACGAAGTTCGGGCTCAGAGGATTAACTCAGTCCATTGCTGCCGAGGGAGAGGGCAAGATTCGCTCTTTCACCGTCAGCACCGGGTTTGTCAGCACCCCCCTGGCCCTCAATCAAATCCCGGCTCAGGCCCAACAGCGGAGGATCACCCAGGAGGAAGTCGTCGCGAACGTCATGATGGGAAGGTCGCAAATCAAAGAAATGATGAAGCCCATTGAGGTGGCCAACCTGTTCGTCATCGGCTTTTCAAAACTTGGAAAGTACCTGATCGGCGGTGATCTTCTCTTCGATGGCGGGATGGTCACGACCTATTAAAACCCTTTGCTTGCGCAGGAGTGACGGCTTTTCCGGCTTTTTACGAGAACATCAAGCCTGATTTAATTTCTGAACGTTAGAAATGTTTGGGAAGATGTTATGCCGCATAGAAAAGGAGGTGAGGGATAAACAGGAAGTAAGTGGAGGAAACGGCAAGGGGAAAGAGGTATCAGCCGTTTATTAAAATTCTTTAAAAGGAGGGCATTTTCATGAAACGTAAATACTACCTTTTCCTTTTTGTTCTGGTATTAGCCTTAGCCCTGACCACCAGTGCCTTTGCCCAGGCGAAATTCAAATGGCGTGCTGGGAGCACTTGGACTCCGGCTATAAACTTAATTGATTCCGACCGCTACTTTTGTAAAATCGTCAACGAGATGGGCGGGGGGCGACTTACCATTACCCATCACCCTGCGGGGGAGATCGTTGGCGCCTTTGAACTGTTCGATGCCGTTTCCAAGGGAGCCCTGGAAGGAGGTTTTGACTGGCCCAGCTATTGGACGGGCAAGAACTCTGCCTTTGACTTACTCGGCTCGGTCAACTTCTGGATGACTCCGCCTGATTATTTCACCTGGGTGTATCACGGCGGTGGATTGCAACTAATACGGGAAATGTATGGGAAGTATAATATGCACTATGTGCCTACGGGGATGACTCCTTCAGAATCCGGATTTCGCACCAACAAACCAATTAAATCCTTGGCTGATTACAAGGGAATGAAGCTGAGAACCCCCTTGAGCCAGACCATGTGGATTCTGCAGCAAATTGGCGCCAATCCGGTCAAGATTCCCGGGGGCGAGATTTACATGGCTCTTAAGCTGGGGACCATTGATGGTGCTGAGTTTTCCAACGTCAGTTGCGACTGGGGGATGAAATTCCAGGAGGTCACCAAATACTGGAATGTCCCCTGCTGGTTCCAGCCGGCATCCCTACTGGGGTTGATGATCAATATGGATGCCTGGAAAAAATTGCCCCCTGATTTGAAGGCGATTGTGGAAGAGGCGGGCAAGGCAAGCGTGCTCTGGAGCAACGGTCATTGGAACTGGTTGGATATCAAAGGAACGGAAAACTTTATAAAGAAGGGTACCACTGTCACCAAGCTTCCTAAAGAGGAAGTGGCTCAACTGGAAAAAATGTCTGTAAAGTTCATGGAGATGGAAGCCGCCAAGAACCCAATATACAAGAAAGAACTGCTGTCTATGATGACCTATTTTAAGGGTTATGCCCCAGTTCGCGATTGGCAAGGAGAGTGGGCTTTTGGGCGCAACCCAACCGTCTATCCCAAGATTGATTAGGGTTTAAGCAGTACTCCACAAAGGTCCTTTCCCCCCTCCCAGGGAAGGGGGAAGGGCCTGGGGAAGGGGGGAGGAAGGAATAAGCTATGCGAACTTTTTTAAAATTTCTTGAAAATATTAGCGAATGGACGGGGCGGGTGGGTGTGTGGATGCTCTGCGTTGTCACCGGAATTGTGGTGTATGAAGTTATAACCCGGAGGGTGTTCCATTCCCCTCACGTGTGGACTTATGAAGTCATTACCTTGTTTTACGGTATTCACTTCATGATTTTAGCTTCTTACACTCTTCTTTACAAAAGCCACGTGGCCATCGATATTGTCTATCTTCGCTTCTCTCCGAAGAAACGCGCAATTTTGGATGTGGTCACCTATCTGATTTTTTTCTTCCCCTTTGTAATTATTCTTTTGAAGGGGGGGCTGTCCCTTGCTACTGCGTCCTGGGCTACCCACGAAAGGACCCTGACAGCCAGGCTTCCCCTCGTAATGCCGCTGATGAAAACTGCGATTGCGGCCTCAGCCTTTCTTCTTTTGCTTCAGGGGTTTGTCAATTTTTACCGCAGATTATTCTTTTTAATTAAAGGGGAGGAGCTTTGATGGTTGATATCAACCCTGGGTTGATGACCTTTCTGATGTTTGCTGGCCTCCTAATCGGGCTTTTTATGGGGCACCCCCTGGCTTTTATTCTGGGGGGGTTAGCGGTGATATTTGGACTTATAGGCTGGGGGCCTGCGGCTTTCTTTATGTTCGGGAACCGCATCTACGGCTTGATGGACAACTTTATCCTGGCAGCGATTCCCATGTTTATTTTTATGGCTAA
>JAOUFX010000769.1 GCA_029857975.1 Deltaproteobacteria bacterium
GACAGTGTGGGTTTTGAGGTGCAGTTGATTACGCCGATTGCGATGGAGAAGGAGTTGCGGTTTGCGATTCGGGAGGGGGGTCGGACGGTAGGTGCCGGAGTCATTGCCGAAATCATCGAATAATCTTTTGCATTTTATAAAAACCCCTAAAAAAGCTGAAGGACCTCACAAAATCATTTTAGGCAAGGGGGGTCCTTTATGGATATGAGGAAAAATTGTGAGAGAAATAGTAACTCTGGCTTGCGGGCAATGCAAGCGTAGAAATTATACTACTACCAAAAATAAACGCTCAACACCAGACAAACTGGAATTCAAGAAGTATTGCCGATTCTGTCGCACCCACACTCCTCACAAGGAAACCAAGTAGAGGCGACAAAGAAAAACTGCAGCGCAAGCGGGCTTTTCCTCTTTTATCGGCAGTCGCTCAATCGATCAGTGGAAGGACGTTGGAGATAACAGGCCAGTAGCTCTAACGGCTAGAGCACCGGACTCCAAATCCGGGTGATGGGGGTTCGAATCCCTCCTGGCCTGCCAAAGAAAATTTTGCCCCAGGATGATAAAATGGAAAAGATCAAAGAATTTTGGCAAAGGGCAAAGCAATTTTTTCGCGAGGTGCGGGTGGAGTTGAAGAAAGTTACCTGGCCCTCTAGGAAAGAAACCATCGCCTCTACGTCTGTCGTATTGATTACCGTAGTCTTGGTGGCTTTTTTCTTGGGAATTGTTGATTTGGGCCTTTCGCATTTGATCAAAATATTTTTAGGGTAGAGGTCGAATCCATGGCCCAAAAGTGGTACGTTGTACACACGTATTCTGGGTTTGAGAACAAAGTGAAATCTGTATTGGAGGAGCGGATTAAATCGGCCAAGAAAGAAGGACTCTTTTCAGAAGTTCTCGTCCCCGCCGAAAAAGTGATCGAGATGATCAAAGGAAAGAAAAAAGCGTCCTCCCGTAAATTCTTCCCGGGATATATCTTGGTCAAGATGGAACTGAATGACGAAACTTGGCACATCGTAAAAGATACTCCGAAAGTTACTGGATTTGTAGGAGATCGGGCAAACCCTACGGCCATCCCGGATAAAGAGGTGGAGGAAATAAAGAATCAGATGAGCGAAGGTCTCCTGCGGCCGAAACACCGCATGACCTTCGAGAAGGGCGATCAAGTTCGAGTGGCAGATGGGCCTTTCTCTAACTTTAATGGTTTAGTGGAGGCGGTAAATCCAGAAAAAGGTAAAGTACGTGTTTTGGTAAGTATTTTTGGACGATCAACCCCCGTAGAATTGGATTTTGCCCAGGTAAAAAAGAATTGAGAGAAGAGGACGAAGATGGCTAAAAAAGTAATCAGCATGGTGAAGCTGCAAATTCCTGCTGGGCAGGCGAATCCTTCACCTCCTGTAGGACCTGCCCTCGGTCAGCACGGGGTGAACATTATGGAATTCTGCAAGGCTTTTAACGCTCAAACCAAAAGCCAAGAAGGAACGATCATTCCGGTAGTGATTACCATCTATGCCGACCGGTCTTTCTCTTTTATCACTAAAACTCCACCGGCCGCGGTTTTATTGAAAAAGGCCGCGGGGATCATAAAAGGGTCTGGAGAACCCAACCGAACGAAAGTGGGTCAGGTTACGCGCACGCAGGTGAGGGAGATCGCCCAGACAAAGCTTCCAGATCTGAACGCCGCCAGCTTGGATGCTGCCGTCTTGACCATAGAAGGAACAGCCAGGTCAATGGGCATAGACATCATAGAAGGGTAAAATCATGGGTAAAAGAAGCAAGACCTATTTAGAAGAAAGAAAGAAAATTGATCCTACCACGAAGTACGACCTGGACTCAGGTGTAAAATTACTTAAAGAATCCGCCCGGGCCAAATTTGACGAGAGCGTGGACATGGCTATCCGCTTGGGCGTTAACCCCAAGCACGCGGACCAGATGGTGCGGGGCACGGTCCCCCTTCCTCATGGAGTAGGCAAGACGGTAAAAGTTTTGGTCTTCGCCAAAGGGGAAAAGGAAAAAGAAGCCCAGGAAGCCGGGGCAGATTTTGTGGGGGCTGATGATCTGGTGGAAAAAATCACCAGCGGCTGGACGGATTTCGATAAAGCCATTGCCACCCCGGACATGATGGGGATGGTAGGAAAGCTGGGGAAAATTTTAGGGCCCCGGGGCTTGATGCCCAACCCTAAGGTGGGAACGGTAACTTTTGACGTAGGCAGGGCCGTAAAGGAGCTGAAAGCCGGGCGAGTGGAGTTCAAAGTAGATAAAACCGGCATCGTCCACACCACGGTAGGCAAAGTTTCTTTCGAAGAAGGAAAGTTGAAAGAAAATGTCTTAGCCCTCATGGATGTGATTGTCCGGGCCAAACCTGCCTCGAGCAAAGGGACCTATCTTAAAAGTATTGCCATTTCGACAACCATGGGGCCTGGGATCAAACTCGATCCCAACGCTCTCCGGGGGGCGATGAAGCCATAAGTTGAAGTTAGAAATTCTGCGAGCTGTAATGATTTGTCTGAGACCGTAGGTACGCTTCGTTGCGCTTAAGCGGA
>JAOUFX010000047.1 GCA_029857975.1 Deltaproteobacteria bacterium
GCAGGCTTTCTATTCACAGGTAATTTCCAAAACCTCATATTCCTTTTTCCCTGAAGGCACCACTACATTGACTACATCCCCCATTTTATGCCCGATGAGGGCTTTGGCCACAGGGGAGTTTATCGAAATCCGCCCATTCCGGATATCTGCTTCGTCAGCTCCCACGATCTTGTACCGCACCTGACGATCCGATTCCACATCTCCCAGGAGCACCGTGCACCCGAAGACGATACGGTCCGTTGTCAAGTCTTTGGTTTCGATAACTTGCGCGCGGGCCAGTTTATCTTCCAACTCTTTGATCTTTCCCTCGATGTAATCCCGCCTTTCTTTGGCAACCCGGTAGTCGGCATTGTCGGTTAAGTCACCGTGGGCCGCTGCTTCGTTCAAGGCCTGAATCGCCTGGGCCCGATCTACCCTTTTCAGCCGCTCGAGCTCATCCTGCAGTTTGGTGAACCCTTCTTTGGTCATGGGCAATTTTTCCAACTTTCCCTCCCATTTTTTGGCAATATATCATCCGTCATCCGCACGCCTGCGTCCGCAGTCCGCTGGCGATGAAATAAATTAGCCACAGAGGACACAGAGATCACAGAGGTTTTAAACTAAAAAGATATTGTGAAAAAACCAAACCCTGGGAAATCCTGTTTCGAATCTCGCTCGTTTTTAGGTTTTTCATTTTCAGCAGGTATCTCTCTGTGTTCTCTGTGACCTCTGTGGCTAAAAGGTTTTGAAATTCCTAAGCAATAAATTTCTTTCGCCGACCGCCTTTGTTAATTTTTTTCCGGCGCCTGCATCCATCCTACCTGAAGCTGATAACGATCCAGAATTTTCAAAGCTTCTTTAAACTCCCGGGCATACAGCCGCCGCTTAAGCTCGGGGAAGTTTTTTGCCCGGTAAGCGGGGAAAAACTGGGTCATCAAACTGATAGAACACTGCCCAGAAAAGTTCTCCGCCAGAAAACGGGCTACCTTTTCCGTCCCGGCTAATCCATTGGGCAGAAGAAGATGGCGAATGATCAAACCTCTTTTCATCATCCCCTTTTCATCATATATCGCCTTCCCAACCTGACGGTACATCTCGAGTACGGCGGCTTGGTTGACGGTTGGGTAGGCCGGGGCTTGAGAATATGTCCGGGCTGTTTTCTCGTCTGCGTATTTCATATCCGGAAGATAGATGTCCACGACCCCATCCAAGAGCCTCAAGGTTTTTAAACCATCATAGCCATTGGTGTTATAAACTAAGGGTAACTGAAACCCTCTTGCTATTGCCCAGCAAAGCGCTTCCATGATCTGGGGAACAAAATGGGTAGGGGTCACCCAGTTGATGTTGTGGCAACCCCGGTTCTGCAAGTCGAGCATCATTTTTCCCAAAGACTCCCCGCTCCTTTCCCGCCCAACCCCCATTTGGCTGATGGGAAAATTCTGGCAAAAAACGCAATGTAAATTGCAATGGGTCAAGAAAATCGTCCCCGAACCCTGGGATCCAGAGATGGGAGGTTCTTCTCCCCGGTGCACATTGTAGCTGGAGACCATGGGCCGTAACCCGGATCGGCAGAATCCCTTTTCGCCCTGGGTCCGGTCCACGCCGCACCCCCGAGGGCAAAGCCGGCAAGATTTTAATATCTGTCCGGCTGCTTTTGTCCTCGATTGAAGTTCTCCCGAGGTCCATAGCTTAAGATAACTCGGGAGCACGGTAGGCGATCCTCCCGGAAACGATCGTCATGATGGCAACTCCTTTCAGTTTCCAGCCCTGGAAGGGGGAGTTCCGGCTTTTAGACTTAAATTGGCTCACCTCCACAGTGTACTCACGGTCAAGATCGATCAAGGTCAAATCAGCGTCTGCACTCACTTTTAATCTACCTTTGTCCAGACCGAGGATGCGGGCCGGCTGCAAGGTGAGTTTCTCAATCGCCTTCATCAAAGGAAGATGCCCCTCATGCACAAGCTTTAAGGTCAAAGGCAAAGCCGTTTCCAAACCGATGATCCCATTGGCCGCGTATTCAAACTCGACATCCTTCTCAACAGCGCTTTGGGGAGCATGGTCCGTGGCAATGGCGTCCAGGGTTCCATCTTTTAACCCTTCGATAATGGCCTTCACATCTTTGGCCTCTCTTAAAGGAGGGTTCATCTTGGTATTGGGATCAAACCCTTGGACAACTTCATCGGTCAAAGAGAAATAGTGGGGAGCGGTTTCCGCCGTTACCTTTATCCTGCGACTCTTGGCCTCTCGGATGGCTCGCACGGATCCCGCCGTGCTAACATGGGCCACGTGAAGAGACGCATCGGTGAGTTCGGCCAAAGCAATGTCTCGCAGAACCATGACTTCTTCCGCCGCGTTGGGGATCCCTCGTAAGCCCAGAGTGGTCGCAATGAAGCCTTCATTCATCGCCCCCTGGCCTGCCAGGTCCAGATCCTCACAGTGAGAGATGATGGTTAAACCCAGGCCACTGGCGTATTCCAGAGCCCGGCGGAATCGGCACGCATTCACCACCGGTTTTCCGTCATCGGAGAGAGCAACTACCCCGGCATCCTTCAATTCTCCCATCTCGGCCAAAGATTCCCCCTTTAACCCTTTGGTTACGGCACCGACGGGAAAAATGTGGGTGCTGGCGCGCTCTCGGGCCTGCCGTAATATATAATCGGTGACCGCCCGGCAATCATTCACCGGCAGGGTGTTGGCCATACATACCAGCGAAGTATATCCCCCCGCAGCCGCTGCCTTGGACCCGGATTCGATGGTTTCTTTATATTCAAATCCCGGCTCGCGAAGATGGCAATGCATGTCCAATAATCCGGGGACAAGAATCTTACCCGTGCAGTCAATCACCCCCCCATGGGGAAGAAAAGGATCCTGGGACTCGCTGGCAGGCAAATTAAATATGATTTTGGATTCCGGGATCGTTGGCTCGATTGCTACGATTTTACCTCTTTCCACCAGGATATCCATCCGGCCATCGATGCCACTGGCTGGGTCAATAACGCGGGCATTCTTAAATAGTAAACTCATAGAGAACTCCTGTCAGCTTCCTTTTCTCCCCCCACTAACAGATAGAGGAGGGCCATCCTTACAGCTACGCCATTGGTCACCTGGTCTAATATGATCGAGAAGGGTCCGTCCGCTACTTCCGGAGAAATCTCTACTCCCCGATTCATCGGCCCGGGATGCATAATCAAGACCCCTGGTTTGGCTGGCTTTAGGATGTCCACATTCAGCCCGAATAATCTCGAATACTCCCGCAAGGTGGGGAAAAATCCCCCTTCTTGACGTTCGAGTTGAATCCGCAGCATCATGATTACATCTGCTTCGGGAATCACCTCAGCCAGACTCGTATGCCAATGAACTCCCAGCCGTTCAACTTCAACTGGCTTCATGGTTCGAGGTCCCGCCAAATGGACCTCTGCTCCCATTTTGGTGAATCCGTAGATATTCGATCGCGCTACTCGACTATGCAAAATATCTCCCACGATGGCTACCTTCAGCCCGGCAAGTCTGCCGGCCTTCTCCCTCACCGTAAATAAATCCAGCAAAGCCTGGGTGGGGTGCTCATGGGCTCCATCCCCAGCATTGATGACCGGAACTTCCATCAGACGGGCCAGCAGATGGGGGGCTCCCGATGCGGAATGCCGGATGACAATGCAATCGGGATTCATGGCCTCTAAGTTTTTGGCCGTGTCAATCAGCGTCTCTCCTTTGACCACGCTGCTGGAGGAGGCAGAAATGTTAATCGCGTCGGCGCTCAGCCGTTTGGCGGCAATCTCAAAAGAGGTTCGCGTCCGCGTGCTGGGCTCGAAAAAAAGGTTGATCACCGTCTTGCCCCGTAAGGTGGGAACTTTCTTGATCTCCCGAGTGGAAACCTCCTTAAAGGATCCAGCCGTATCCAGGATGAATTGAATTTCCGCAACACTCAATTCCTGGATTCCCAGAATATCTTTTCCTGCCCACCTTACGACGGGCTTTTCGGAAACCTGCCGGGTAGCTCCTCGGTCCTGATTTTCTGCCATTTTTCTCCCCTCTTTTAAAAAAGACCGGAATGAACTGCAGAACACCCAAAGATCGCCAAGCAAGAATTAAATTAATTCGGACACCGTTTTTCACAGATGTTCACAGATATTGTTTTCACATTTAATATCCCGAAAATCTGAGTTTATCCTGTTAGATCGTAAACATCTAACAGGTTGAATCTGGCCCAAAATACAATAAAATGCGGTTAAAGCAGGCTTTCGATCTTAGGTGATTTTTTCCTGGATGACCACCCGGTCCGGGTCTCCCACCTCGTGAAAGGAAACCATCACGTCGTCTTGGGGAGCGGTAATGACCTTTTTCCCGACGAAATTGGCTTGGATGGGGAGCTCCCGATGACCCCGATCGATGAGCACGGCCAGTTGGATAAACTTGGGGCGTCCAAAATCTATTAAAGCGTCCATGGCCGCCCGCACAGTCCTACCGGTGTATAACACATCGTCCACGAGAATGACTTTTTTATCCCGCAGGGAAAAAGGAATTTCTGTTTTTCCCACAAGTGGCTGGGGCAAGCCCATGGCAAAATCATCCCGATAGAGAGTAATGTCGATGATTCCGAAAGGAACCTTGACTTTTTCAATCTGTTCCATCTTAGCCCGGACACGCTCGGCCAGATAAACGCCGCCGGTGCGGATGCCAATTAAAACGAGGTCTTGCACTCCCTTGTTACGCTCGAGCATTTCATGAGTGATGCGCACCAGAGCCCGCTCAATCTCTTCTCCATCCATGACTGTTTCTTTTTCCTTCAACCTCATCTCTTCCTTACCTCTTAATGAATCAGATGGCCGATCCGATTCCAGCGAACCGTAGTTTCCTGGCTGTTCCATGACCAGTAAATAATAAAGGCCTTGCCCCGCAAGTCTTCCAACGGCACAAATCCCCAAAAGCGGCTGTCCAAGCTGCGATCGCGATTATCTCCCATGACGAAAAGGCTCCCTGGGGGAACGGTCACTGGGCCAAAATTGTCCCGTTTTTGCATTTCTGCCGGAAAAACCGTATCCTCCTTATAAACGGCATAGGAATTGGCAGCTTCGGACCCATTGATGAAAAGTTTTTTATTCACGATTTTTACCGTGTCCCCTTCCACAGCCACCACCCTTTTGATAAAATCTTTACTCGGATCCAATGGATAAATAAAAACGACCACTTCCTCTCTCTGTGGCTTGTACAGAGGAAATAGGCGGATGGAGGTGAAAGGAATTTTTATCCCGTAAATAAACTTGTTCACCAGGATATGATCCCCAATCACCAGAGTAGGTTCCATAGAGCCGGAAGGAATTTTAAACGCCTGCACCACAAAAGTGCGGATCAATAGCGCCAATAACAAAGCGACAACGATCGCTTCGGCATACTCCCGAAAGGTTGATTTCTTTTTTATCTCTTTGCTTTTAACCTTCACCCTTCCTCCCCAAAAATTTATTGGGACACAGATTTTCGCAGATCAATGCAGATATATATTTTCTGTGAATTTTTTTATTTTCAATACCCAGAAAATCTGTGTTTGCCCTGTTAGATATTAACATCTAACAGGGTGAATCTGTGTCCAACAAGAAAATTCCTATACAATTAAATTATTCTTTTACCGCCAAGAACGCGGAAAACCGGTGAACGCTTAACGCTAAGCGCATCATTCTCTGTTCTACTAACGTTCAATTTCTGAAAATTTTATTCAACATATTTTAATTTTATCTGTGTTTATCTGCGTCAATCTGCGTCCAATAAGTTTTTGGTTGCGGCTATGCCGCGTTGTGCACTCTGCGGTGATTTTTTTTTGAAGTATTCCACAGTCCTCCGCAAACCCTCTCCGAAAGAAACCTTTGCCTTCCAACCCAGGCCAGTTTGGGCCCGGGTGCAATCCAAAACGCTCCGGCGTTGCTCCCCCGGCTTGGCGGGTCCGTGAACCTCTTGGGCCGATTTCTCCATAATCTGCAATAAACACCCGAAAAGCTCATTGACATTCTTCTCCAAGCCCGTGCCGATATTAAAAGGCCCAGAAGCTTTGGAGTGTAAGGCCAGGAGGTTGGCTTCGGCAACGTCTTCGGCGTATACGTAATCCCGGGTCTGCAACCCATCGCCGTTGATTATCGGTTGTCCGTCGGCGATAAGCTTTTCGGTGAAGATGGCCACCACCCCCGCCTCTCCGAAAGGATCTTGGCGGGGGCCATAAACATTGCCATACCGCAACGCCACGTAATCCAAGCCGTGCACAACTTTATAGTAATGGAGATACAACTCTCCCGTTGCTTTGGCTACCCCATACGGGCTGATGGGCTGAAGGGGAATTTCTTCGCTGGCCGGACCGGCATTTTCTGGTTGATCACCGTATGTGGCTCCTCCTGATGAGGCAAAGATAAATCGGCTCACCCCATGGCGCACCGCTTTCTCCAAGAGGTTCAGCATTCCCAGGATGTTTACGCTGGCATCAAAAACAGGGTCCTGTACTGACTTACGGACATCAATCTGCGCAGCATGGTGATTCACCACCTCCGGCTGCTCGCGGGCAAAGATTTCTTCAATCCCTTGATCGCGGATGTCCGACTGGTAAAATCGGGCCTTGGGGTTCAGGTTCTCCATCTTTCCCGTCGTCAGGTTGTCTACCACCACCACTTGGTGGCCAGCCGCGGTATAGCGGTCGGTCACATGCGATCCAATAAACCCTGCACCCCCCGTCACTAAAATTTTCATCTTCCCCTCTGAAAACGCTTAAAATTTTCCGCAGAGTTCGCCGGAATACGCTAAGCGCTATGCGCATAGCGTTTTTAATTATTTTTATTTTTCCTCTGCACTCTTGGAGTTCTCTGTGGTGAATAAAAGTCTGTGATGGCCTGTACCACCTTCCGCTGTTGGGCCCATGTCAGTTCGGGGTAAATAGGTATCGCCATGGTTTCCCGAGCAGCCCGCTCCGATTCTGGTAGGTCGCCCACACGATAACCCAGATTACGGTAACATTCCTGCAGGTGAAGAGGAACCGGATAGTAAACTTCACTCCCGATTCCCTCCTGGGCCAGATGTTCTCGGAGGGTATCCCTTTTTCGGGTGCGGACGACAAACTGATTAAAAATATGATAACAATCTTTTTTTATCTCCGGAAGGGAAAGAAGGGTCGGCTGTAACCCGGCTGCGGCAAAAAGGAGGCGATACCGGTCGGCGTTTTTTCTCCGTCTGGCGGTCCATTGATTTAAATATTTTAATTTCACGCGCAGAACAGCAGCTTGCAAAGCATCCAAGCGGCTGCAGATTCCGATCTGCCGGTGATGATATTTATATTCGGACCCATGAACCCGCAGCATTCGAATTTTTTCGGCCAGATTCCGATCGCGGGTGACCACCATCCCCCCATCGCCAAAACCACCGAGGTTCTTGCTGGGGTAGAAAGAAAAGCACCCCAGGTCCCCTACGGTTCCGGCCATCCATTCTTTTGGACAACTTTGAACGCCACCTATTGAATTCACGCTTTGTCTGGCCCCCAGCGCTTGGGCTGCATCTTCCACCACTCGCAATTCATACCTTCGGGCAATTTCCATGATTGCTGCCATGTCCGCCATTTGGCCGAATAAATGCACGGGAATGATCACTGTAGGCCGTTCTTTTTTCCGACGAATTTTCCGCAGGTAATCCACAAGTTTGTTGGGATCGAGGTTATAGGTATGCGGATCAATATCTAAATAAATCGGAATAGCTCCCAGCCTGGAGATGGAACCTCCCGTTGAGAAAAAGGTATAAGAAACCGTAACGACCCGATCCCCCGCCTTCACACCCAGAGCCATCAAAGAAAGTAGCAACGCATCCGTCCCTGAAGCTACACCGAGGGCATGGGGAACTCGCAAAAAAGAGCTTACTTCTCTTTCAAAGTTATCTACCATGGGGCCGAGTATAAAAACCTGGCTCTCCAATACCTCCCGGACTGCCTGATATACTTCGTCCCGGATCTTCCTAAACTGCTCCTTTAACTCTAAGAGGGGGACTTTCGTAGGCTCCTCCTGGGCGAAAACCGATTCACCGCAGAGTACGCGGAGACCGCCGAGCAAGAATTAAAATTAATTTGGACACCGATTTCCACAGATATTCATATTAATTTATTTTTTTCCATTGAATATCCTGAAAATCTGGGGTTACCCTGTTAGATATTAACATCTAACAGGGTGAATCTGTGTCCAAAAATAAATTTCCTCTACAATGAAATTAAAAATCCGAATGCAAAAAGAAAGCCAGGAGATCTCCTGGCTTCTTTCCAGGCTCGCCCCCAATGCTTCACAATTCATCCTTCAGGGCTTCCCGGCAAATCTCGCCGAAAAGGTTGGCCATGGACAAGCTCAAGTAAAAGAATCCAAAAGAATAAAGAATCCAGCCGATATAAAGGAGTTGAGTTTTTAAAAAAAGAAGGGCCAAGAATAAAACCAAACCGGCCACCCATCCAGAAAAATAATCACGTTGGACCAGCCAAATTTTTTCTACGATCCCCTTCCAACGGAAGGCCGCTGCCAAACCCTCTCCTTCCGAAGCATAAAGGGCCAGAGCCATGGGCAAAAGAAAGAACGCGACTAAGCCAATTCCCACTCCCAGGATGAGTAAAAATACTCCTACAAAGGCAGCAAATCCTCCCCCATACCAAAGATTCAGCCCTAACCAATAAAGAATCCCTGGAACGATTCCATAACCTAGGGCGATTAAAAAAACGTATAAACCACGCCGGAACAGGTCTCCCCATCCCTCCCATCCTGGCAGGGGCCCTTCCCTTCCTGCAAGATGACTGCGAAAAATTGTATAAGCATAACCGAGGGGGAAAAAAGAAAAAAGAAGCCAGAAAATGACCCCCAGGTAGGGAATGAATCCCATGGCAGCACCTATAAAATTTAAAACACCGCCCAGAATGAATTTCGGTCCCCACCCTTTTTCGGCAAACGGGTATTTTAGTGCTCTCTCCAAATTCCCCATTGCTTTACCTTTCCCAGGCTAAATTAAGCCGCCTTTTTCTTGACCACTTTATTGAGGATCTTCCAAGTTTTTAAAAGTTCCAGAGCCCTTTCCAGAGGAGGATCTTCCGGGGCATCGGTGGTTAGCGCCGCTTCTCCCCTCTTCTTATCGGGTACCTTTTCCAGAGATTCCTCAGGAATTTTTTCTAAAGGCTTGGCCGGTATATCCCCCGCGCCTCGAAGATGATGCTCCAAATCTTTTTCTCTAAGGAAACGCTGAGGGGAGCCTTTGCGAGCCGCCGGGGAAAGATCAGCCACGATAATGTCGGGAACAATTCCTTGCGCCTGAATGGAGCGTCCGTTGGGAGTATAATAACGCGCGGTTGTCAACCGGACGGCCGACCCGTCCTCCAGGGGAATAATGGTTTGTACCGAGCCTTTACCGAAGGTGGGTGTACCCAAGATGACCGCCCGCCCATGGTCTTGCAGCGCACCGGCCACAATCTCAGAAGCGCTGGCACTTCCTGCGTTAACCAGTACCATCATCGGGTACTCGCGCATCTTCACCTTTTTCTGGGCGTAAAATTTCATCTTTTGACCTTCTACCCGCCCTTCGGTGTAAACGATCATTCCTGCTTCCAAAAATTCATCGGCTACTTTAACCGCTTGTTCTAAAAGTCCTCCCGGGTCATTGCGCAGGTCCAGGATTAATCCCTTCAGTGTTCCTTCCTTCGATTCCAGCTTCTCTAACGCCGCCTTCATGTCCGTATGGGTTTTCTCAATGAACTGATTAATCTTTATGTAGCCATATCCCTCTTCAAGCATTTTCGAGCGCACGCTGCGGATAGGGATGATGGCCCGAGTTAAAGAAAGATCCTTGGGTTCGGTAAAGCCATTACGCATGATGGTGATGGTTACCTTGGTTCCTTCAGCGCCACGCATCAACTTTACCGCATCCATCAGATTCATGTCTTTGGTTGATTTTCCGCCAATGCGCAAGATCTGGTCTCCGCTTTGGATCCCGGCCCGGAAAGCTGGTGTGTCTTCTATGGGAGCGACGACGGTGAGAACTTTGTCGCGAATCGTAATTTCGAAACCTACTCCGCCAAAGCTTCCTCTGGTCTCGGTCTGCATTTCTTTAAAAACATCCGGGGTCATGAAGGAACTATGCGGATCCAGGGTTTCCAACATTCCATTGATCGCCCCGTTGACCAAGTTATTGATTTTAACGGGTTCGACATAATTTTTTTCTACGAGCGCCAAGACATCTGCCAGGATTTTCAGCTTTTCATAGGTGGAATTGATGTCCGCACCCACACGGTGTACTTTGACCCCGCCTATAAACACTCCCAGGGCAAGGAAAAGGGCTATGATGATTATGAATTGTTTCTTGGTTATCCAATTACGCATTGCTTTCTCCTTTCCACCCGTAATTCCTTTTCGAGTGGATTACCGAACCCTTGGATGCGCCAACCATTCCAAGGGGTCCAGAGGTTTCCCTCTCTGGCGAATTTCAAAATAAAGACAGGGTCCTTTGAGGGAACCTGTATCTCCTACCAATGCTACGACTTCCCCCCCTCGAACTTCTGCGCCGACATTTTTCAGCAGAGCGGAAGCATGGCCAGACAAAGTATAAT
>JAOUFX010000048.1 GCA_029857975.1 Deltaproteobacteria bacterium
TGAAGAAAATCAAGCTTGAAGAGGAGATCGGTATCCTCAACCTTCTTGCGGACTACCGGTGTCCGCCCTTCCCCTATTGAAACAGGTTCGACCTGCTGGGGAAGGCCGAAAGCTTCGCGATATCTCCAAATAGAAAGGTCGCGACGGGCAAGTTGTTTTTTGGAGAAAAATCCATGGGGTTCAACGTGGAGAAAACTGCCGCAGGAGCACCGGAAAAGCTTTTCGCTCAGG
The DNA here is from genome assembly GCA_029857975.1 of Deltaproteobacteria bacterium. Next base: position 232 of record JAOUFX010000048.1, read on the forward strand.
GAATATTTATTCCCGCAGGTAAAACAAGTATAGGCCATTGGGCACCTCTTTAAAATTTTTCATCTAAGGAAGAGACGTTCGGGAAAGCACCCGCCCTCCTCGCCGGCCCGTGAATCGTCCATTATCCACCGTATGGACCCCATTGACGATGACGTGCCGAATTCCTGTTGGGTACTGGCGGGGTTCCTCGTAGGTAGCTCGGTCAATCACTGTTTCCGGATCAAATACAACAAGATCAGCTGCCTTTCCTTCAGCCAGCACTCCCCGATCTTTCAGGCCTAATCGCCTGGCAGGCCAAGAGGTCATCTTTCGTATGGCCTCCTCGAGGGACATATCCTTCCTTTCCCGTACATAACGCCCTAACACCCGGGGGAAAGCTCCATAAACCCGCGGATGGGGTTTCCCGCCCAGGAGTCCATCGGTACAGATCATGCCGAGAGGATGGCGCAGCCCCATGACCATTTTCTCCTCGTCCATGCTGAAAAGGATCATGCCCACCCGGCCTTCCTCTTCCAGCAGGATATCCAGGGCTGTCTCCGCAGGATCTTGCCCCTCCCTGCTGGCAATGGCCGCAACTGATTTTCCCACCCAGGATTGGTTCTTAGGACTCGCCACAGAGGAAATGATGATATTTTCCCAGCCGACATAATTAGCGTAGTTCTCCCATGAAGGTCCCTGTGGGTCTAGAAGTGGGGGGTTGATGAACTGTTCGCGGATTTGAGCTCGCAGAGCGGGATCTTTGAGCTGCTGGATTGTTTTCTGTGTGCCCCCGGCCAAAGCCCAGGGCGGAAGTATGGCTAGGAACATAGTGCTCCCGGCGGTATAAGGGTAGATGTCGAAGGTAATATCCAACCCTTCCCGGTAAGCCTTGTCTACTGCCTCCAGGGCGAGCTCCATCTTAGGCCAGTTGCGGTTGCCCGCCGCTTTAAAGTGGGAGATGTGTAACGGGATCTCGGCTTCTCTGGCCATGGAAATTACCTCATCGATGGACTCCAGCAGGCGGTCGCCACCGCTGCGGATATGGACCACCCAGAACCCTCCCATCCGGCCGCAGGTGCGGAAAAGGCTGATTAGTTCGTCTCGTCGGGAAAAGATGCAGGGCATGTAGATCATCCCCAGGGAGATTCCCAGAGCGCCCTCTTCCATGGCCTGACGAACTTGATCTTCCATGGCTTTGATCTGGTTGCCGTCAGCTAATACGTTTTCCAGGCCCATCACCACCATGCGGACGTTTCCCTGAGGGACCAGTAGAGCCAGATTCGGACCCGCGGGAACGGCAGCCAACCGTTCCGCATACTGGCCGAGGCTTTCCCAGTCCCATGAGATAGGCGGGTCTCCGCTCAGTCCAGCCATATACTGGCGCCACTGAACCGCATGCTGCGGATGCATGGGGGCGGCGCCGATACCGTCTTGGCCCAGCAGTTCGGTGGTAATTCCCTGCATGAGTTTGGGGAGTAACTCGGGCTCCACTAAAATCATTAGATCCGAATGGCTGTGGGTATCGATAAAACCAGGGGCCACCACCGCGCCGGCAGCGGAGATCTCCCGTGAGGCCACCCCTTTTCCCACCTGCCCCACCCGCACAATCCGGTCTCCCTGAAGGGCAAGGTCGGCCAGCCAGCCGGGCCGGCCTGTCCCATCAATAACCGTTCCTCCAATAATCGCCAGATCGAAAATAGTAATCATCCTCCTTTCCTGTCGGTCGGGGGCAACGATAATCTGAAGTTTTAACTTGGAGAAGCCAGCGCCGCAACATCTCTTACCGCCTAAGCAAATAACCAATTCCCAGTTCTTAGGCGGTGGAAAGGGTTATAATATTCCGTTCAATTACGGCTACCCCGTAACAGGATAGAACAGATGAAAGTTACCGCAACCAGAGAAGCCCCGGCAAGGGAAAAACTGTAATAGAAGCCCAGATGATCAATCAAATAGCCCATGAGCGGAGTAAGCAGTCCCCCGCCTTCCATGCTGCCGAAGAAATAGATTCCCAGGACCGTCGAACGATTACGGGTAGAAGTCTGCCCGATAATATAGGCTTCCGATACGGGCATGCGCACATAAATAATCGTGCCGATGGTAAGCAGTAGAAGGCTGACCCCCCAGGTAGAAGAGACCCAGTTGAGCAGGTAAAGAACCGGACCGGAGATAAAGCAAATCGTCAGCATCACCGGCACTCTTCCCCAGCGGTCGGAGAGGTATCCTCCCAGGGGACTCATCCAGAGACCCGCGGCGTAGAGAAAGGCGAAAAAGGCTCCGGCTGTTTCCTTGCTATACCCGCCATGGTCGACTAAAAACAGGGGGATAAAAGACATCGTGGCAAAAATCATGGCGCCGGTGAAAGTGCTTAAGACAATGAAAATGACAAGGTGGCGCAAACGGCCCGGCACGTGCGGTTCTTCTTGATGCCCCCGGGTGCTTCCAGGCTCAGTTGGCTGGGAAGTTTTCTGTTTTCCCAGGACCACATAAATCAGAATGCCAAAGGCGGTGGTGGGAACAGCGAGTCCGATAAACGATCCCCGCCAACCCCATGAAGCCGCGATGGCGGTGGCAATCAGAGGAGCTAAAAAGAAACTGGCGCTGCCGCCGACCATATGAAGACCCAGGGCCCGGCCCCGATTTCCGGGGTGAACTAATGCGGAAATCATCGGAGGGGAAGCGGGATGATAGCCGCCCCCCAGCAGGCCCATAAGGATCAGGAAGATAATCATTAATAAAAAAGTTTGAGACAGGCCGACAAAAAATCCTGCCAGGGCCACCCCGCAAATACCGATGGTAATCATGAGTCGCGGCCCGATTCGATCCGTTAGCCAGCCGGCCGGCAATTGGCCGAAGCCATAGGACAGGCTGAAGGCGGAAACCACCCACCCGGACTGGGTGTAATCAAGGGAAAAGTCGCTGCGGATCATCGGCAAAAGGGGGATGGGCAAGGCGGTCAACAGGTGATGCCCGAAGTGGGCCAGAATAAACAGGGGGAGCAGCCCTGAAAAAAGGGACCGCAGCCCGTTTTTATTATTGGAAAATTCCATCTTTTTTCTCTTGACTTCGGATCAGGATGATGGAGGAAGGGCTGGTTCCGGCCTCGAAATCACGATTTTTCTTTAAGAGACATCAACGCCAGCATGTTTTCCAGGGGTACGTCCTTGGCAAAATCACACCCGACCGTGAGGATGTATCCGGCCGATTGGCCCCAGGCGGCCAGGCAAGCTTTGGCCTCTGCTACCACTTCCTCCGGTTTTCCGGACCAGAAAGCCCCTGTGGGAGAGACATTACCGGCCAAACAAATCTTTCCTCCCAGGATTTTTTGGGCGGCGCCCAGGTCCACTTTATTTTCCAGGCTGAAACAATTCGGGCCGATCTGTAAAACATCCTGAAGGATTTTGGAAGTGTTGCCACAGATGTGCACCATGCTGTACTTTCTCTTGGCTCTGACTCTTTGCACCAGGTCCTGGAGCGCGGGGGCAGCGAATTGGCGGAAGGTGGGAGGGGAGATCAGGTCTCCCGAGGCCGCGGGGTCGGAAAAATTGGCGCCCAAAATATCCCCGTGCTCTAAAACGGGTTCCAACAAAGCCCAGATCATATCCGTGGAGAATTGGATGAGTTTTAGAAGCCGCTGGGGGTCATTGATAGTTGCCATCATGGTAGTTTCCATGCCCAGGATGCGGGCCGAGAAAGTAAAAGGAGCCCATTGGGTGGGGAGGATCATCGTTTTCTTACCGATGGCCCCGGCGATGAGGTGGTGGGAGGTGATAATCCCCTGCATGAGAGGACTCTTAAGAACTTTGGCGATGCTAAGTTGGTCTATGTCATCCAGGCTTTTTATCACCGTGCCCTGGAGCGCCGGGCCATCGGAGGAATCGTCTTTGATGGAGCAGCCTAAAAGATGGAGGGGATAATTGATCAAGTTTGAGCCCGTCCAGAGCAGGTCATGTTCGAATTGATGGAAGTATTGAATGAACACGTCGGCGATCTGGGCTGGATCTTCCTTGATCGCGGCGAAAGTTTTTCCCGCACGGTGTACGGCCCAGGCCCCCCCTCCGATCAGGGTCACAGGGACCCGGGGTGGATCCTGCAGCTCAAAAGCCATCTGGGCAATTTCTCTTCCAGTCATTTTTCCTCCTTCATCCTATTTCGGAGCCAACACCCTGAGGGAAAGTTCAGCCAGCTGCCGGCCATCCACGGTCGAGGGGGCCTCGGTGAGCAGGTCGGTGGCCTTCTGGGTTTTGGGAAAAGCAATTACATCACGGATGGACTCGGTCCCGGCCAGGATCATGACCAGCCGGTCGAATCCAAAAGCAATTCCACCATGGGGAGGAGCCCCAAACTCTAAGGCCTCTAACAGGAAGCCGAATTTTTTCTTCGCCTCCTCCGGGTTAATTCCTAACTTTTCGAAGAGCAAAGATTGGACTTCCCGGCGATAGATACGCAGGCTCCCTCCGCCAACTTCCGACCCGTTGAGCACGAGATCATAGGCTTTGGCCCGGACTCTTTCCGGGGTATTGGAAAGCATGGGGAGATCTTCGTCCAAAGGGGAAGTAAAGGGATGATGCTTGGCCGTAAACCTCCCCTCGGCCTCATCATATTCCAAGAGGGGGAAATTTGTAATCCAGACAAAGGAGAAGATGCCTTCGGGAATTAAACCCAGCTGCTTCCCCAGCCTCAGCCGGAGGCGCCCCATGACATCGTTGACGACCGGGGGAGAATCGGCTATAAATAAAATGATATCTTCCGGGGTGAGTTGCCAAACTTCTCTTAAAGCCGCTCGTTCTTCTTGGGATAAAAATTTGGCTATTGGCCCGCTCCACTCGTCAGCACCGATTTTGATCCAAGTCAAGCCCTTGGCTCCCAATTCCCTCGCCTGTTCATTGAACTCATCCAAATCTTTGCGGGAGAGGTTGCCCTGAACCTTCAAAGCCTTGACCGCTCCTCCCCGGTGGATCGTTTCGGCAAAGACTTTGAAGGCAGTATTCTTCAGGGTTTCCGTTACATCCTGCATCTCCAGGCCAAAGCGAATGTCCGGATTATCCACCCCATAGCGCGCCATGGATTCCTCGTAGGTTAACCGTGGGAAGGGCGCGGCCAGTGGAAGGCCCAGGGTATCCCGAAACAAAGCCTGCATCATTCCTTCCATGATCGAATAAATATTTTCCCGGTCAATGAAAGACATCTCAATGTCGATCTGGGTGAATTCAGGCTGCCGGTCGGCCCGGAGGTCTTCATCTCGAAAGCACTTGACGATCTGAAAATAACGTTCAAAACCCGATATCATCAAGAGCTGCTTGAATAATTGCGGCGATTGGGGAAGAGCATAAAACTGGCCCGGGGTCACCCGGCTGGGGACTAAATAATCCCGGGCGCCCTCGGGTGTTGACTTGGTCAAGAAAGGAGTCTCGATTTCTAAAAACCCGTGGCTATGTAGATAATCCCGAACGGACCTCGCCGCTCGATCCCGTAAGATAAGATTACGCTGCATCTTCGGTCGGCGGAGGTCCAGGTATCGATATTTCAGCCGCAGGGTTTCCGCCACTTCGGCATCTTCATCGATAGCAAACGGAGGCGGGTTGGATTCACTCAGCACCTTCAAGTCCTCAGCCTGTACTTCCAACTGGCCGGTCTTTAATTCCGGGTTCTCCGTGCCAGCGGGGCGGGCGACTACTTTTCCTTGCACGGCGATGACGTATTCGTTTCGCAAAGACGCGGCTTTGGCGTGGGCGCCGGGACTAAACTTGGGGTTGAAGACCACTTGAGCGATTCCCTCCCGGTCCCTGAGGTCAATGAATACCAGTCCTCCCAGGTCCCGCCTTCGGTTCACCCAGCCCATAAGAGTTACTTCTTGGTCAATGTGCTCCGCTCGGAGATCTCCACAATAACAGGTTCGTTTCCAGTCCCCCAAGGCCTCGCCCAATTTTTCGTCTCCATTCTCAAATTTAAATTCAATCGGACGCAGATTTACGCCGATCATTATTTTTTTAGTCTATCCTGATAATCTGGGTTTACCCTCCACTACTTACTGCTTACTTTTGTTTTCCACAATCCTTATTATTTCCCCTAAGGGAATTTCCTCTTGAACTTTGGTGGCCATATTTCGGATGATGACCTGATTTTTCTTCAATTCTTCTTCTCCCAAAATCAGGACCAAGGGGGTTTTCATGCGGTCGGCTTGGCGCATCTGGCTTTTCAAGCTTTTTTCTTCATAATCTACTTCCGCCCAAATCCCATTATCGCGCAATTCCTGCGCTAAGGAAAAGCCTCTCCGCCGGGCCTTATCCCCCAAAGTCGCCAGAAAAATCTGGGGGTGCCGGGCGAGACTTCTTTTCCCGGGTAAAAGCATGATCAACCGCTCCATGCCGATGGCAAACCCGATCCCCGGAACGGCCGGCCCTCCTATCTCTTCGGCCAGGGCATCATACCTGCCTCCGCCCGAGACGGCGTTTTGGGCCCCCAGTTCACCGGCGACCACTTCGAAGGCCGTCCGGGTGTAATAGTCCAAACCCCGGACCATCCTGGGATTGACGGCATAGGATAGGCGGAGGTCATCCAGGAGAGTTTTTACCCGCTCAAAGTGATTGCGGCATTCCGGGCAGAGAAAGCTCAAAACCTCCGGCGCTTCAGTTAAGGCTGCCTGACAATCCTCGTTCTTGCAGTCAAAAATGCGCAGCGGGTTGGTTTCCAGCCTCCGCTGGCAATCCTCGCATAGTGAATTCCTTTTGGTCTGGAGAAAGGTTTGAATCTCTTTTTTATAAGGGGAGCGACACTGGGGACATCCCAGGGAATTGATTTGCAGGCTGAGGTTTTCAATTCCCAAAGCTCCCAGGTAGCGCATCAGCATGACCAAAATTTCCGCATCGGCCCAGGCCTCTTGAACACCCAAAATTTCGGCGTCGATTTGGTGAAATTGACGGTAACGCCCTTTCTGCGGGCGTTCGTAGCGGAACATGGGACCGACAAAATAATATTTGCCCACGGGATTTTTTTGGTTTAGCCCATGTTCTAAATAGGCACGCACGATCGAAGCCGTCGCTTCCGGCCGCAGGGTCAGTGAGTCTCCATCGCGGTCCAGAAAGGTATACATCTCTTTCCCCACGATGTCCGTGGCCTCGCCGATCGAACGGGCAAAAAGCTCTGTCCGTTCGAGAAGAGGGATGCGAAATTCCGAGAATCCAAATAGCCCGAATATTCTTCGGGCCTCGCTCTCCGCCAACTGCCATTTCTCAACCTCTCCGGGAAGAATATCTTTGAAGCCCCGGATTCCTTTGATTTGCAAAGCAAATTCCCCTTGTTTAAGAAAAGTCTTTTCCCGCGGAATACTCCGAGTATGTTGAAAAAAAGAAAAGCGCTGCTCGCATAGCGAATCTTTTTGATCTTTATCTTGAAAAATTTACCAATAATTTGCTCTGATAATAGCCAACAAACCCTTGAAAGTCAAGGGAAAGCCTCCTTGCCTACCTTCACTTTCCAATAGGTTGATGAATTTACTTTGGTTAACGGAGCCCGGACGGGAGGGTGATGAAAGAGGGGGCACCGGCGGGAAAAAGATCTGTTGCGGCCCCGTGGTTACCTTCCGCCAAGGAAGGCGGAATCGAAGGAAATGAGGGCATTCTCGGCGGCAGCCCCGCCCTGTCCTTTGAAAGGATCACTGCCTTGTGCTCCCGAGAGATTCACCCTCCCGTCCGGGCCGAGCAGTCTATTCCCGGACCCGGCGGGGAGGTGCTGAGTGCCGGCCAAGCGGTGAGACTAAAAAAAAATCAAGGAGTCAAACCATCTTGTGGTTCAGTTGCAGATTGTATCCAAATCGAATCTATCTCATCTTTTATGAGCTGTATATTTTTTCCTTTATGAAAATTTCCAAAATTTTAGGATCAAATTGTTTGCCTTTGCCTTTCTCCAATTCTACCAGCGCATCTTCCCGAGACATCTCTCGCCGATAGGGTCGTAAACTGCTCATGGCATCGAAGGCGTCGGCAATAGAAATCATTCTTGCCTCCAAGGGAATATTTTCCCCGACCAATCCATCCGGATAACCACTGCCATCAAAGCGCTCATGATGATGGCGAATCATGGGGATCTCGTCCATAAAAAAGCTGCCTCCTTCTACAATCTTCACCCCGATCAAGGGGTGCTCCCGGATGTGCTCATACTCCATGGAATTCAGGGGACCCTGTTTTTGAAGCACTTCATCCTTGATGCCGATCATGCCGATGTCATGCAGCAGAGCCCCAAATTCCAGGCTTTCTATTTTCTTCTCGCTAAAGCCCAACTTTTCGGCTATTTGCACGCTCCATCTCCTCACCCGATCGGAATGGCCTCGGGTATAGGGGTCTTTGGCATCGATCGCTTCCACCAGCATCTTGACTGAATCTAAATGAGCTTTCTTCAACATCCCATAAGCCCTGCGCAGGTCTGCCGTCCTTTCCTCAACCAATTCCTCCAGATGTTGGTCATAGTCCGCAACCACCTCTTCCAATCGTTTCTTATCCAACGCCTTCTTGACGCTGAAGACCACAAGGTCTAAATCGAACGGTTTCAGGATGAAATCATAGGCCCCGAAATGCAAAGCCTTCACCACCGTATCGATCTCCGCATGACCCGTAATCATGATCACCATCATTTGAGGACCCAGCGTCTTCACCTTTTTTAAAAGCTCAAGACCATCCATCTCGGGCATTTTGATGTCGGTAATCATCAAAGAAATATTTTCTTTATAAAAATGATGGAGCGCCTCTTGCCCATTATGGGCTATTATGCAAGAATAACCTTCTTTGGAAAGTCTTTGGCCAAGAACCTTACAAGTCGCCACCTCATCATCAACAATGAGGATGCGGTCAGCCGTATGCTTGCGGAATGGTTTTTCCAAGTGAATCAACCTCCCTCGTTGCTGGAATAATTTTTTTAAATCTTATTCTACGACCAGAATCCGCGCGCCCTTCGTCTCTCCTGAAATAAGTGCCAGCCATCCTGCCATCAACTTGAACCCACGCTATCCCACAACTTGTTCTTCTACCAATATTGATGATCTCGTAAAAAGTCGCCATTTCCGCGTAGGCGGGACTGCTTTCGCAGGAGTGACGGATTTTCTGACTTTTACGAATCCACCGGCCTTTGGTTTACATAAAACTTTTTTTTAACAAGAAAATTAAAGTTTGTGAAGCTACCATTCCTTCGAACTCTCGAACTTTATTATAAGATCGGTAAAAACAGCAAAATCTTGAATGATTTAAGACATTCCTTGGAATTGGGGGATCTTAACAAAAAAAATAGCAGGAGGGGAGACCACGCTCAATCAGTGTATTTTTAAGAACAACCGGAATGAAGATCTCATTTTTTATTCGAGCGAAGAGAATATCTCCAAAATTGAGGGGTTAAGGATCAGATAAATCGGTATCATGGCAGAACGGCTGGTGCCAGAGGTAGCATTCTTGATTAGAAAATGTTATCCTTTTTAGAATTTTTCCATTCTTACTCGATTCTCTCTCTGCTATATAAGAGAGAAATTTGATGGCTTCGTAAAAAGTCCATCTGTCCCGCTCCGAGCGGGATTGCGCTTCACCCCCGCCCTGTTAGATCAGGAACTCCGTATTGAAGTTATAGGGCGGGGATCTGATTTCCAAGAGGAAGATTCATCTTGGGGTTTATCTAACAGGGTGAATCGTTGCGGCATACCTTGTAAGTATGCCTCTCTCCTCAGTCCCGCTCGGAGCGGGATTGCGCGCCTTGTCCGCCTGAGGCGGAGAGCTTTTTACTTTGCCATCGCAATTTTGACTCTTTAAGAGATCATCAAATTTTAAGAAGGAGAAAAAAGGAGCAGGCTGATGAAAGACCAATCGTTTAAAAAAGAAAATGAAATTTTTCCTCCCACCGGCTTTTGTCAGGTCGGAATCGTAGTCCAGAGCATCGATGAAACCATAAAGTACTATGAAAAGGTGTTCGGATTCGGACCGTTTGAGATTCGGGAGGTGGACTATCCGAACGCTACTTACTATGGAGAACTCGCCGGCTATCGGGGGAAAAGAGCTTTTTTTAATCTGGGGCCGATCCAAATCGAACTCATAGAGCTCAGAGATGGGAAGACTATCCATGAAGCCTTTCTGCGGGAAAAAGGGGAAGGGCTGCACCACATCGCCTTCGAAGTGAAAAGCTTGGAAGAAGGGAAAAAAAAGGCAGAGGAGGCGGGCTTGAAAGTGATTCAAAGCTTTTCTCGTCCAGACGGCAGCGGCTTTGCTTATCTGGATTCAGACCGGATTGGCGGAGTCCTCTTTGAACAGATCCAGAGACCCGCCAGAAGAACATGAGGGACTTAAGCAGAATGAAAAAAAAGAAGCATTTCACCCCTGG
>JAOUFX010000770.1 GCA_029857975.1 Deltaproteobacteria bacterium
GATTTGCCTTCGGCGATCAGTTTTAAGATTTCTCGTTCCCGGGTCGTGAGCGGCTCGTCCAGAGGAAGGGTTTGTTTCCCTCGCAAGTTTTGCACCCAATCTTCATTAAGCACCCTGGAAAAAAAGGGGGATAAGTAGAGCTTACCCTGGCGGATCGCTTGAATGGCCGAAAACAGTTCGGTATCCGCATCCTCTTTCAGCAGGTATCCTTGCGCCCCAGCGGAGATGGCTTCATGAAGATACTCTCTGTCTTTGTGCATGGTGAGCATCAGCACTTTCACTGCGGGATGGATCGCTTTGATTTCCCGGATCGCTTCCAGTCCCCGCAGGTGGGGCATGGAAATATCGAGAATGATCAGGTGGGGAGTCAATTTTTTCAGAAGCTGCAGGAGCTCCAGACCGTCTCCAACTTCGCCTACGATTTTCAAGTCGGCCATTTTCTCAATGATATTTTTTAGCCCCTGCCGGAGCAACACATGATCATCGGCCAGCAGGATATGGTAAGTGTTCATAACAGATTTCGGCCTTTTACTCGGGGAATACGGAGGCTTATTTGGGTCCCTTCTCCCTCCTGACTCCATAGATCCAGAGAGCCTCCCAGTATCCGGGCTCGTTCTTTCATGGTGGCTAATCCCCAGCCCCTTCCAGCAGCCTCCTTCAGCAGAGCTTTCGTGAGATCAAACCCTTTCCCATCATCTTCCACGCGCATCAAAATCCCATCTTCATTTTTCTCGATCACCACTTTTATATTTTTGGCTTGGGCATGTTTGCTGATGTTGGTCAGCGCCTCTTGCAGGATGCGGTAGATACCCATTTGCGCATCTCGAGGGAATAGATGATCGATTTCTGTCATATTAAAGGTTATCTGCATTTCATTATTTTTAATAAAATTATTGATTAACCAGCGCAGGGCAGCCATGAGGCCAAGATCTTCGAGGATGGAAAGGCTTAACTCCCGGGAGAGCCGGCGGACATTTTCCATGACTGGCGGCGATCTGCCGCAGTAGATTCTGCTGTGCCCACAGTTCCTCCTGGGTTCGCAGGCGATCGGTGATATCGCGGAGAAAAACAAAAAAGCGTCCCCCTGCGGCTATCATATAATTGACACTGACCTCAACCGGAATAATTCTACCGTCCTTGCGCCGGTTGCGGGTTTCGAAGCGGTCCCAGCCGACTTCCTTCACCCTCTCCATGTGTTGGATTGTTTCTTGTAATGACTCCTTGGCTTCGATATCGCTGATTTTCATCGCCAGGAGTTCTTCCCGGCCATACCCCATCATACGGCAATAGGCATCGTTCATATCCAGGAAATTTCCCTGAGAGTCCACAAGGCAAAAACCATCCATGGCAGTGGATATAATCGTTTTGTACACGGCCTCATCCGGCTGACTCGTGGCCTCAATCTGTCGCTCAAAGGTCTCCTCTTTCATCCTACCGCCTCCATCAACACAATGACTCCCTCATGCCCCGTCTCCTTTAACGACCGTGGTCACCAGCATCCAAAGAGGATGAAAATAGATGTTTCATTAAAGTTTTGAGTAACCCATACCTATTCCTTCGTGAAGCCGTTGGAAATTATATATAGTATAGTGTCCCTCTTTTAGGTAAGAAAATAAGGTTAATAATGTATTTTGAGATTTAAAAAACTGTATTTTAGAAAGCATTTTAAATCTTTTTCGATCCCTTTGCTCCTTCCTTTTGCCAGTCGGGATCGGTGCAATGGGCTGAACTTATTGGTAGGGCGTATTATTAACCGGGTCGGAGCAAGGTAACTATTTGATTTTCCGAACTTATATCAAATAAATTGGGCTGTTTTGGGGCCTAAAATTGCAATTCTGATTGTAAAATTTCATTTCTCAGGATGAAGGAAGAAGAAGATTAAAGCCATTTTCCGGGCAGAAATTAGGACGTGAAAGGATTTATAAAATGAACGCCTTCCAGGGTAGTCCCATCTCGGAAATCTTCGATGAATACGACAGACACCTGGTTTAAGCGGGCAGTCGCCCAGGCTTGGGCATCATATTCGGCCCTCCATTGCATCCTCTATCAAAGAAAAGCAGAAAGAATATTTTTTGTGGAAACGTGGCTTAAAAATAGGTATTTTAGTGTGTACTCGAAACTTCAGTGGGAGCAGATTGTTTATGGGGAATTTGACGGAGGACACCGCAAGCGAGTGTTAGTGAAGATCATCGGTGAATGAAAGTTTTCCAAGTAACGAACCTGAATAAAACAACTCTTAGGCTATATGGAGGTGCCAGATGAAACGCGGCTACGCCGACACACCCCAAGGGCAGATCCACTACATGACCGCTGGAGAAGGGGAGCCCTTGTTTCTTCTACATAAGACGGGATCATCCCGCCAGTATTGGAAGCTGATGCCTCTCCTGGCAAAAAGGTACAGGACCTTTGCCCCAGACAATCTCGGCTCCGGCAACTCTGACCCCCTTCCTCCCAACGTTGAGGTGGCGGACTTGGCCCGCAGCATGGTCCACTTCATGGACTTTCTAAGGATAAAAAAGGCCCATATTTTCG
>JAOUFX010000771.1 GCA_029857975.1 Deltaproteobacteria bacterium
TTTCCTTTTCCTTTAACTTAAGCTTCCGGGCCAGGGCCAGAAAGGGGCGGTGAGTAACCGGAAAATTTCTCTGGATCTCGTTAAGAATCATGCGGTCTATCTTGTCGAGGGGAAAGCTTTTCCCCCTATTCATTGCTTTTTTAATAGCTTTATTGGCCAAATCTTTCTTGCCCATCTTGGTCGATTTCCTAATTCTCCTACCCTATATTTTCGTTTAAAAATTTTTTAATTATTTAATCCTGAATTTCTGCGTTTACCCGCATCCCAATAAGTCCTCGATCCCTCCATTCGACGATCTTCCAGGCAATGGCTTCCTGTTCCTTCCACCATCCGTCCAGCTTCCCTTTTTCTCCCCAATTTCTAAGAACATTTTTTGTTCCGTTGTCCAAGCCGGATGGTTCCTTCTGGAAAAGGGGTGTTCCTGGTAAGGGAAGGTAGGTATGAGCATGAATTTTAGCTCCATGCTCATTAATTATTTTTTTCATTAAAGCCAGCGAGAGCTGGCGATCTTCTTGCGTTTCTTCGGGAAAACCGAAAACAAAATCTGCATGCGGCCTGAACCCGGCCTGATGGATCCAATGGGAAGCCTGCAGGGCTTGCTCGGCCGAATGGTCCCGGTTGAGCTTGCCGAGCAGGGAATTGCTTCCGGATTGCGCCCCCAAAACAATGGTTTTGTTCAGGCAGTATTTTTTAACCAGATGCAAAACTTCCGGAGTCACCCATTCCGGACGAACTTCCGAAGGGTAGCAGCCAAAGTGAATTCCCTTGCAGCCAGCATGCCGGCAGCTTTCTAACAATTTTTCGATGGCGGGCAGGTTCGGACCTCGAAGGCTTGTGGCGCCGTAAGAGAAGGCATTGGGAGAGATGAAGGCAGTCTGACGATATCCATAGGGGATCGCTTGCCTCAGATGCCCGGCCACAATATCCGGATGGCGGTGACGAAGGGTGTGGCCGAAAATGCGGGGAGTCTGGCAAAAACCGCAGCTGTAAAGGCAGCCCCGGGTCAGTTCCATGGGCGCAAAAAAGCGCTCCCGCACAGAAAACGGAGGGTTGGTAGAAAACAGGCAGGACCCTTTATCCCCGGCGAGAATGGTTGTACCGGGAAGTTTATTTTGCAGGAACCGGCGCAAAAAATCCGGAAAGCTTTTTTCGGCTTCGCCCGTAAAAATATAGTCAAACCCGAGTCGACCTGTACCCTCCGGATCGCCCGTGGCATGAGATCCTCCGGCAATCAAGATTGCTTCTTTCCCCAAACTCCGCCTCAATCGCCCGACTTCTTCCTGCACTTGAAGAAGATGGGGGGTCATGAAAGAAAAACCGATGAGGGCCTTCTCTGTTTTAACCTTCGGCAATATCTCCTCAACCGAACCGGCGATTAGGGTGCGGAAGCGTTCGGCCAAGCCTTCGCCTTCGAGGCAACCCAGGAGTACGGGGAGAGTAAATCGGTTCCACCGGGTTTTACGCCAGATCAAAAAAGGGCGTTTATCCTTTTCCCCGTGCATTCTTTTTTATATTCTTTCGTCTTCATTCTGTCAAAGAAAAACGCACTGCCAGGGCATCCCCAGTTTTTTATACGGCTTTGCGAAGGCCCAGAAGCCAGGGCGATTTGCGTGGCACCATAAGGCGCTGATTTCTCTGAAAACACCCGCTCTTGTCAGGCGCTTTCTTTTTTGCTATATATTCTGAGATAAAAATGCGAAAATACGCGTCGCGATCCAACGAAACGGTGAAGGAGGATCCCCATATGATGCTGGAAGGGAAAGTGGCAGTGGTTACCGGGGCCGGAAGAGGAATCGGCCGGGAAATTGCCTTGCTTATGGCCAAAGAGGGCGCGAAGGTAGTGGTCAATGATTTTGGAGGCCGGGAAGACGGCACTGGGGGTGAAAGCAAGGTTGCTGACGATGTAGTCAAAGAAATCAGAGATGCCGGAGGGATGGCCGCGGGCAATTACGATTCCGTGACCACCATGGAAACCGGGAAGAAAATCATTCAAACCGCTGTGGACAACTTTGGCCGACTGGACGTCTTGGTGAATAACGCGGGTATTCTCCGCGACCGGATGATTTTCAACATGACCGAAGAGGAGTGGGACGGCGTGATTGCCGTGCACCTGAAAGGAACTTTTGCCTGCACCCGTGCTGCCGTCCCCTTGATGCGCGAACAGCGAAGCGGTCGCATCATAAACTTTACTTCAACTTCCGGGTTGATCGGAAACATCGGCCAGGCGAATTACGGGGCGGCCAAGATGGGCATCGCGGGCTTCACCAAGGTAGTGGCCTTAGACATGGCCAGGTACAATGTTACGGCCAATTGCATTTCTCCTTTTGCCTGGACCCGTCTCATTGGCACGATCCCGACAGAAACAGAAGTCCAAAAACGCCGGGTAGAAAAATTGAAGAAGATGAGCCCAGCCGACATCGCTCCCCTGGTGGCTTACTTGGCCAGTGATGAAGCCCAGTACATCAGCGGCCAGATTTTTGGCGTTCGGGGAAAAGAGGTTTTTATTTTTTCGCAACCCCGGCCGGTACGCT
>JAOUFX010000049.1 GCA_029857975.1 Deltaproteobacteria bacterium
AACCTGGGGTTCAGTGAAGAGACGGCCATCCGCGAATCCTGCCGCTGCCTGCGGTGCGACCTGGAGATTTAAAAAATATTCACCGCCGAGAGCGCAGAGAACGCAGAGGTAAAAAATTCGAAGCTCGAAGCACGAAATCCGAAATAAGCACAAAAAAAGTTTAGAATTTTGATATTTAAATTTTGGGTTTGTTTGGGATTTGGATTTTGGAATTTAAGATTTGAACGTGATATTTTTCTCCGCGTTCTCTGCGGTGAAAAAAAGAAATGAGGGAAGAAAGAAATGGCAGAGATTCAATTGACCGTAGACGGACGGGAGGTGCGGGCCGAAGAAGGCCTGACCATCATGGAAGCTGCCCGGAAGGCAGGGATCGACATCCCCCACCTCTGTTACCGCGAGGATCTTACTCCGACCACCGGCTGCCGCTTGTGCGTGGTGGAGGTGGAGGGGGCGAGGACTCTCATTGCTTCCTGTGCTATGCCGGTGGCCAACAAGATGGTGGTGCGCACCAATACCCAACGGGTGCAGGATGCGCGGAAGCTGGTGGTGGAGCTGCTCCTTTCCGACCATCCCTATGACTGCATGACTTGCGAAAAGAGCGGCACCTGTCTCCTGGAAAAATATGCTTATGAATTCGGTATCCGTAAGCCCCGCTTCATGGGCGAAAAACACGAATACCCCCTTCGTTCTTCCAACCCGTTTTACGAAAGGGATTATAACAAATGTATTCTTTGCGGCCGATGTGTAACGGTATGCCACGAAGTGCAATACTGTGAGGCCGTGGACTACTCCAAACGGGGTTTTGGTACCAAAGTGGCCGCTTCCTTCGATCATGCCATGCAGGAAACGCCCTGTGTATTCTGCGGAAACTGCGTCAGTGTTTGCCCGGTGGGAGCGTTGAGCGAGAAAGCGGGGCGTTTTCAGGGTCGGGAATGGGAGTTTCAAAAGGTCCCCACCATCTGTTCCTTTTGCGGTGTGGGATGCACTCTGGTGCTGAACGTTAAGGAGAATCAGATTCTCAAAGTGACTTCCGACAAGGATCTGGGAGTTAACCGAGGTTGGACCTGCGTCAAGGGTAGGTTCGGGTTTGACTATGTACACAGCGCGGACCGGCTCAGGGAGCCCCTGATCAAAGAAGGCGACCAATTCCGTACCGCTTCCTGGGAGGAGGCCCTGGAGGCTGTAGCCAAGGGCCTGAAGAAGGTCAAGGCCGAGCATGGGCCCGAGGCCATCGGCGTGCTGGTTTCCGCCAAATGTACCAACGAAGAAAACTACCTCCTGCAGAAGTTGGCCCGCGCCGCCCTGGGCACGAACAATGTGGACCACTGCGCCAGGCTTTGACACAGCTCCACGGTCGCCGGTCTGGCGATGGCTTTCGGAAGCGGAGCAATGACCAATTCCATCGAGGAAGTCCGCAATGCGGATTGTATCCTGGTGATCGGCTCGAATACGACGGAGAATCATCCGGTCATTGCCCTGGAAATTAAGAATGCGGTCCGCGGGAAAGGAGCCAAGCTGATTGTGGCGGATCCGCGGCGGATCGATCTGGTGAATGAGGCGCATCTCTGGCTGGGCCAAAAGCCGGGGACGGATGTGGCCCTGATCAACGGCATGATCCAAGCCATCATTGCTCAGGGATGGCTCAATAAAACCTTCGTGTCAGAGCGCACCGAAGGGTTTGAAGCCCTGGCCGAATCCGTTAAGGAGTTTACGCCGGAAGCGGTGGAGAAAATTACCGGGGTGGCGGCCCAGGACTTGGTTGAAGCCGCGAGACTTTTCGCCCAAGCTCCTCATTCATCCATTCTTTATGCCATGGGGATCACCCAGCATGCCACCGGGACCAACAATGTTTTGGCTCTGGCGAACCTGGCCATGATTACCGGTCAGATCGGGAAGCTTTATGCAGGGGTAAATCCCTTGCGGGGCCAGAATAACGTCCAGGGGGCCTGTGACATGGGCGGACTGCCTAATGTGTACACGGCATACCAGCGGGTGGATGATAAGGCGGCGCAGAAAAAATTTGAGAAAGCGTGGGGAGTCCCTCTTTCGCCCAGGCCCGGTTTGACGCTGATGGAGATGATGAAGGGAATCGCGGAGGGAAAGGTCAAAGCGCTTTTCATCCTGGGCGAGAATCCACTGCTTTCAGACCCCAATGCCAATAAAGTACAAGAAGAACTTAAACACCTTGATTTACTCGTTGTCCAAGACATCTTCCTCTCGGAAACTGCCGAATTGGCCCACGTTGTCCTTCCCGGAGTAAGCTTTGCCGAGAAAGACGGAACCTTTACGAATACCGAACGGCGGGTGCAACGGGTGCGCAAGGCTATTGAACCGGTGGGCAATTCCCGCCCCGACTGGCAGATCACCAGCGATCTATCCACCCGGCTGGGTTATCCGATGCAGTACAATTCTCCGGCCGCGATCATGGAGGAGATTGCTTCCCTGACGCCGTCCTATGGGGGCATCCGTTATGAACGGCTGGAAGGCCTGGGGCTGCAGTGGCCCTGTCCATCGGTGGATCATCCCGGTACATCCTTTTTGCATCAAGACAAATTTACCCGGGGCAAGGGGAAATTCCACGTAACTCCTTATGTGCCGGCTCCGGAGCTCCCCGATGAAGAGTATCCGTATCTATTGACTACGGGCCGGGTACTCTATCATTACCACACCATGATCAGCAGAAAATCCAAAGGGCTATCGGAGATCTATCCCGAAGGGGTGCTGGAAATCAATCCGGAAGACGCCATACGGCTGGGAATTCAGCCGGACAATGGACATGTGGAGGTGGCCTCTCGCCGGGGCAAGGTAAAGGTCAAAGCGAAAATCTCGGAAAATCTTCAACCGGGGATGGTTTTTATGACTTTCCATTTCAAAGAAGCGGCCGCCAACCTGTTGACGCTCGATGTGCTGGACCCGGTAGCCAAGATCCCCGGATACAAGGTATGCGCCGTAAAGGTCCAGAAAATTTAACCACCTCTCCCGGGGCAGAATTCTGCCCCGGCCCAACTTTCTCCTTGTCTTACCTTCCTCTTTTTGATATCTTCCTCATGTCCGGCCTACACATGCTTATCCCAATAATCTCCCCTTATGGTTGGGGGGTTCACTCTATAGAAAGGAGCATGCTATGAAGACGCCACTCTGGAGGCCATCCGCAGAATGGATCAAGAACGCCAATATGACCCGCTTCACGGAATATGTGAACCAAAGGCACGGCAAAAAATTTCGGACCTATTTTGAGCTTTACCAGTGGTCCATTGAGAACATCCCTGATTTTTGGGCCCGCATGTGGGAGTTCGCCGACATCAGGGCTTCGCGGGGATATGACCAGGTCGTTGATGATTTAGGCAAGTTTCCGGGGGCCAAGTGGTTTTCCGGGGCCAGGTTAAATTTTGCCGAAAACCTCCTGCGCTTTCGCGACGAACGAGCCGCCTTTATCTTCAAAGGAGAAGGCCGGGATTCAAGCAGGATGACTTATGCCCAGCTCTATGCCATGGTGGCCCGCTTGGCCAAGTCGCTTAGGGAATCTGGAGTCGTTCCGGGAGATCGGGTGGCGGCCTATATGCCCAACATTCCGGAGACAGCGGTGGCCATGCTGGCGGCCACCAGTATCGGGGCCATCTGGGCTTCCTGCGCGACCGACCTGGGTTCCCAGGCGGCCCTGGACCGTCTGGGACAGGTTGAACCGAAAGTTTTATTTACGGCCAATGGCTATGTCTACAAAGGGAAGGCCTTTAATTCTTTAGCCAATGCCGCAGAAATTGTCCGGGGAATCCCCTCCCTGAAGAAAGTTGTGGTGATACCTTTTACGGAAAATAAAATTGACATTGGCAACATTCCTCACTCCGTTCTCTTTGAAGATTTCCTGGCCAAGGAGAAAGAACCTCCCCTGGCATTTGAACAGTTACCCGCCGATCACCCGGTGTATATCATGTTTTCCTCCGGAACCACCGGTAAGCCCAAGTGCATGGTGCAGGGCGCCGGGGGAGTTTTGATCAACCACCTGAAAGAGCTTATCCTGCACACGGATTTAAAGAGGGAAGATACGATCCTGTACATTACCACCTGCAGCTGGATGATGTGGAACTGGTTGGTCAGTTCGCTGGGAGTGGGGGCCACGGTCGCACTCTATGAAGGGAATCCCAGTTCTCCGGATGCCGGAGCCATGTGGAAATTAGCCCAGGATGAGAAAATAACGATTTTCGGCACCAGCGCCGCTTTCATCAATTATCTCCGCAGCGAAGGGGTTAAGCCGGGAAGAGATTATGATTTATCCGCCCTCAGAGAAATATCACAAACCGGGTCACCCCTCGCAGCGGAAGGGTTTGAATATGTTTATCAGGAGATTAAAAAGGATCTCCATTTCAATTCGATTTCCGGAGGGACGGACATCAACGGCTGTTTTGCCGGCGGTACCCCCAACAGCCCGGTTTACGCCGGGGAGTTACAGGGGCCGGCCCTGGCGATGAAATTGAAAGCCTACAATGAGCAAGGCCAGGCGGTATATGATCAGCAAGGAGAACTGGTTTGTGAGGCTCCAACCCCATCCATGCCGCTGTATTTCTGGAACGATCCCAACGGAGAAAAATATAAAAGCGCCTACTTCGAATTCTATCCGCAGGTTTGGCGCCATGGCGACTACATCGTCATGCACAAAGATACAGGGGGCATTACTTTTTATGGCCGCTCCGACTCGGTTTTAAATCCCTCCGGCGTGCGCATCGGGACAGCCGAAATCTATAATGTGATGGATCAGCTGGGAGAGGTTGCCGATAGCCTGGTCATCGGGCAAAACTGGAAAGGGGATCAACGGGTCATCCTTTTTGTACAGCTTCGGCCCGGGAACCAGCTCACGGACGAGTTAAAAAACAAGATTAAAAAATCTCTCCGGGAGAAAGCTTCGCCCCGGCATGTTCCGGCAATCATCATGGAGGCTCCGGATATCCCCTATACCTTGAACATGAAAAAAGTGGAGAGTGCGGTCACGAATATACTCAACAGCAAGCCGGTCCTGAACCGGGATGCCCTGAAAAATCCAGAGTCGTTGAATTACTATGAAAAAATTTTTCCTGAGCTACAAAAATAAAAAAATTTAGGAGGTTGCCATGTTTTATGAAGTAAGAGTACCGGAAACCAAACCGGGTGGAAAACAAATTTCTGCTCTGGTAGTCCTGAATCCCTCCGAATCCAGGAGACTTCTGGCTAAGGCCACGGTGGCCCTTCCGGAAGTGCAAAACGCCTGGAAAAACGGGATGATCATCATTGGGCGGGGCATCACCAACGCCTACGTCAGCGAAGAGCTGTTCGGAATTTCCTTGGAGCCCAAGGCAGGGCAGACCGTGGGCCTGATTAGCAAAGGATTCACGAACTCCCATGCCGGCCTGCCTCCCACTACCTGGCATGTGATCAAGAAAGGAAAGGTGGTGGAAGGAGCGGACTCGAATGTTGAAATTCTTAATTTCGGGCCGGAAGATGTCTTTATCAAGGGGGGCAATGCTGTGGACAGTCAGGGAAATGCCGGAGTATACGCTTCCGGTTTGAAAGGGGGGACCATCGGCATGTGCTGGCCGATTGTTACGGCCCGGGGCTCTCATCTGATTCAGCCGGTGGGGCTCGAGAAGCTCGTCCCCTCTGTCCTGGAAGCTTCGATGCATTCGGGGATTTACCACTTCCAATACAGCATGGGCCTGCCGGGGAGGGTTGTCCCGGTAACCTCGAGCAAGGTAGTCACGGAAATTCAGGCTTTCGCCCTCCTCGCGGGTGTTCGAGCCTATCATATTTCCTCCGGAGGAGTGGGCGGATCCGAGGGGGCCGTCGTTCTCAGCTTGGAAGGAGAAGAAGAGAAAGTAAAGAAGGCTTTTGATTTGGCTAAATCCGTAAAAGGGGAACCGGCGGTGAGTTTGCCCGATAAATACAAAGTAAGTTCGCCGGCTGATTATAAGTACGACGCCATGGCTCAACTTGGTACCTTAGGGGGACTCTAAGGAGCCGAGGCCAGGTTGAAATTTAATTAATCAGTTGCGCCCTATCATTACCCCGCTTTTCACTTCCGTGAAAAGCGGGGTTTTTTATCGGCATGCCAATATTGTTGGACCCATGCTTCTTCCTAAAATTTTCCAGGAGGTGAATCGAAGGGGTTAAAAATTTCATCTAAATAAATGGTATTTTTTAAAACCATTGTTGAGCAAATTTCACTTTTTGATTCACCTGCAAAACGGAACGGCAATATTACCTCTGCGGAGGAGGCTGTTATGGGTAAAATGAGTACGGAACGGAAAATATTCCTGGAGGAAAAATTCGGCAACCGGTTATCTTGGCACAAAAAGGAACGGAAACTCTACGGGCATGATATTGCCGAAATGCCCAGCCTTTTCAAACCCTTGATCGGCAACACCATTCCTGAAGGGGTCGTGCAGCCGGAATCCGAATCCGAGCTTAGGGAACTGGTCCAATGGGCCGCCAAGGAGAATGTTCCGCTTACCCCACGGGGCAAAGCAACTTCCGGTTATGGAGGGGCCATTCCGGCCCAAAAGGGTCTGGTCGTGGATTTCTACCGCATGCAGCGGATCCTGAACGTTGATCCCGCCGCTCAAACCGCCACCGTCGAGGCCGGCGTAGTATGGGAAAGGCTGGATCAAAAGCTGGCCAAGCAAGGTCTCACCTTACGTCTCTACCCCACCAGCTATCCGTCGTCAACCGTAGGCGGCTGGCTGGCCCAAGGGGGGGCAGGGATTGGTTCGTACCAGGCCGGCTGGTTCCGCGACAACATTCTCAGCGCCCGGGTCGTATTGCCCACTGGCGAGGTTAGAGAATTCACCGGCAATGATCTAAACTTGATCTCCGACGCCGAGGGCATTACCGGGTTCATAACCCAAGTGACCCTCCAAGTTCAACCCCTGGAAGAGCTCGAGGTTGTCTCGATTGGCTGTCCGAATCCCCATGACCTGCAACGCCTGGTGGAATCCATCGTTGCGGCTGATCTGCCCATCTGGTCGCTCATGTTTATCAATCCCAGGATGGCTGAGCTGAAGAACCGGGCCCCGCTCATGGAGCACAACGGGCATCCGATCGAAGAACGTGTTTTGCTTCCAGCAGCCTACGTCATGACGCTGGCCTACCGTAAAAAAGACGGCGACTCGGTCACGGGCAAACTACCGGGGCTTCTCAAGCAATGCGAGGCTGAAATCCTCAGTGAACGCATCGCGGAGCATGAGTGGCAGAACCGCTTCAAATTAATGGTGGTCAAGCGCCTGGGGCCCTCCCTGGTGCCGGCCGAGGTGGTCATTCCTTTATCCAAGTTGGGAGAGGTGATGGCCGAGATTGAGCGCAAGATCAATCAACCGCTGGTCAAGGAAGGCTTGGTGATTCGGAAAGGGGCGCAGGGCACGCTCGAAGTGGTCATCCTGGGCTTCATCCCCAGTGACCAGCGCAGGTTTGGCTATAACCTTGTCTTTGGCCTCATGCTGACCCTGCTGAAAATCGCCGAGAAACACGGAGGTCGGGCGTACAGCACCGGCCTGTATTTCACCAAGAAAGCGACTCACGTACTGGGGGCGGATCGCTTGGCCAGGTTGAAGGCCTTCAAACGGGAGGTGGACCCCAAGGGATTTATGAACCCGGGCAAAGTGATTGGCAACGGTATGGTCAGTGCAGCTCTCAGTCTGGCCAGTGCCTTCGAGTCCCTGATTCGACCCTTCGGCAACTACGTGATTACCCAGTTAGGCGAACGACCCACCCAGCCAGTGCGGGATATTCCCGCGGACGTAGCCTGGTATGCTTACAGCTGTTCGCAATGCGGTTACTGCGTCGATGAATGCGACCAGTTCTATGGCCGGGGTTGGGAAAGCCAGAGCCCGCGCGGTAAATGGTACTGGCTGCGGGAATATATGGAGGGGCGGGAGGACTGGGACCAATTTATGGTGGATACCATCCTGGTCTGCACGACCTGCGAGATATGCAACCTGCGCTGTTCGGCAGCGTTGCCCATCGAACCTTCCTGGATGAAATTGCGCGGCCAGCTGGTTGATGAACAGAAAAAAATGACTTTTCCACCCTTTGAGATGATGAGTGCGGCTCTGCAGGCCGAAGGGAATATCTGGGCCGGCTACCGCAGAAATCGTTCAACCTGGTTTCCGGAGGACCTGAAACCAAAACATGGACCGGAGCACAAATCCAGCAATGTTTATTTTGCCGGCTGCACGGCCAGCTACGTCGAACACGACATCGCCATGGCCAGCGTCCGCTTGCTCGACGCGGCGGGGGTGGATTTCAGTTACCTGGGGCCCAAGGAGAATTGTTGTGCCACTCCGATGCTGGTTGCCGGCAAATGGGACGTGTTCGTGGAGACAATGAAGAAGAACATCCAGTCGGTAAAAGAGGCCGGTGCGGATACGGTAATCAGTTCTTGCCCGGCCTGCGACATGATGTGGCGGCAGGTTTATCCGGTCTGGACGAAGAAGCTGGGCATCGAGTTTGGGATTAAAGCCAGGCACTACACCGAAATTATCTCGGATAAGATCAAGACGGGTGAATTCCAGTTTCCGCCCAACTCCCTCCAACCGGCGACGGTCACCTGGCACGACTCCTGCCATATCGGCCGGGCCTCCGGGGTCTACGATCCGCCGCGGGATGTGATCAAAGCGATTCCCAACGTCAATTTTGTCGAGATGAGCCACAACCGGCAGAATGCCCATTGCTGCGGTTCGGTCTTGACCTTGATTAAAGAGCCGCCCGTGGCAGCGGACATCGGCAAGACCCGCCTTGAGGAAGCGGTCGAAGCCGGTGCTCAGAAAGTACTGGCTCTATGCCCATGCTGCGAGGTACAACTGCGGGTTACGGCTCAAAAGAAAAATGTCCCGATGGAAGTGGTCGACCTGGCTCATTTTGCTGCTGCGGCCCTGGGCTACGAATTTCCCGATCCCCACCCGGAAGTGCAAGCTCAGTGGGCGGTCTTTGAGGCCATGATCGGTCTGATGACCCCCCACGGCTTTGCCGGCTTGATGAACACCATGTGGCCGGAATTAATCGCGGCCATGCCGTTCGGGATGGGGAAGATGATGAGAGGGATGGGCAAGATTCCCGGTACGCTGGAGCTGATGAAGCCCATGTTCCCCGTGCTTTTTCCCCGCCTGCTGCCGATGATGATGCCCAAGCTCATGTCCACCCTGTTGGAAAAAGTGGCCGAGCGGATTCCCATGCCTGATTACATGCGGGAACAGATGCCGATCCTCATGCCCCAAGTGATGAACAGCCTGATGCCGCACATGACTGGAGAGGTCGTCCCTCTGGTTACCCAACCGATGATTGATTACCTCAGAGGAAAGAATCCTGCGCTCCTTGCCCTGCCACCCGGACCAAAATAAAAGGGAAATGTAACAGTTTAGCCCTTTGATAAAATTGGCCAAACTTCAATGCAAAATGCAAAAATTAAATTGAAAACTTCAAAAATGACTATGGTTTTACAGAAAATTTTGCATTTTTCAATTGGCAATTTTCACTTTTCAATGAAATTTAGCGTGGCTTTTCAAAACGCTAAATTGATACAGGGAAATTATTGTCAACGTCAAATCCCCCCTGCCCCCCTTTAATAAAGAGGGGTTAGGGGGATTTTAGTAAAGGGTGTTGCCCCCCATACTTGCCTCAGTTTTTTCCCTGTGGTAACATTCTTTCGCGTACGATAAAGGTCGATGGAACAGGAGAAGACAATGCCCGATGTTTTCAGATATTTTTTCGAACCCAGAAGTGTGGCTATTATTGGTGCATCAAAAACTCCGGGGAAGGCCGGGAATGAGATCTTGAAAAATATGATAGCCAATGGATTTGCCGGTAAGGTTTTTCCCATCAATCCGACGGAAGAGGATATCATGGGCTTCAGGGCTTTTCGTTCGGTACAAGACATTCCCGAACCGGTGGACCTGGCGGTCTTCATTGTGCCGGCGGAAAAAACTCTGGAGCCACTCCAGGAGTGTGCAGAGAAAAAAGTACCGGCGGTAGTCATTGCCTCTGGGGGGTATGCCGAAGTGGGCCATCAGGGAGCTCGACTGCAGGAAAAGATTCTGGCGGTGGCCAAAGCCGCCGGGATGAGAATTATCGGGCCCAATACCAGCGGCCTGACCAGTACTCCCGCATCCCTTACCACGACTTTTTTCCCCCTGGGAAAAATCCGTAGGGGGCCCATCAGCTACATTGCCCAGACCGGTAATTTTGCCACTCATACCATGAAATGGATCCTGACCGGGGAAAATTTTGGCGTGGCTCGCGTGGCTGGGTTGGGCAATAAGATCGACGTGGAAGACGCCGAAGTTCTGGAATACTTAGGTGCAGATCCGGAAACGAAGGCCATTTTGATGTATATCGAAGGATTGCGGAATGCCCGCCGTTTCTTCGAGGTGGCCCGGAAGATCACCAAGAAAAAACCCGTTGTCGTTCTTAAAGGAGGGCGGACAAAAACCGGCGCCGCAAGAGCTTTTACGCATACTGCTTCTCTGGCCGGGAATGAATTGGTTTTAGATGGGGCGTTCCGGCAGGCCGGGA